>CAMWQY010000402.1 GCA_947176355.1 uncultured Porphyromonadaceae bacterium | reverse complement strand
GTCGTGAATATAATAATTAAATTGAATATTATCAGCTGATTATGAAAACTAATGTTGCAGTTTTTTTCGGTGGCCGTAGCGTGGAGCACGAGATCTCTGTCATCTCCGCATTGCAAGCGATCAGTGCCTTTAATCAGGAGAAATACAACATAATTCCTATCTATATTTCCAAGCAAGGACGCTGGTATACAGGCGACAACCTGCTGAATATCCGCAACTATCGAGATATGAACACTCTCGTGGCAAATGCAGAAGAAGTGTTTATGCGTCCTGAATACGGAGATTTTAATTTATATCGTGTCAATACCAAAGCAGGGCTTTTTTCAAAGAAAGATCCTGTAGTTGCAGAGCTGCACGTTGCCATTCCCGTGCTTCATGGCACAAATGGTGAGGACGGTGTTTTCGAAGGTTTGCTTGAAACCATTGGTATTCCTTTTGCAGGATGCAACACTCTTAGGTCCGCCAACGGAATGGACAAAATCACAATGAAGATGATACTTCGCGAATCCGGTGTTCCGGTGGTAGACTATGTGTGGTTTACTGACAAGGAATGGAGCCGAAAGCGTGATGAACTCATCGAACGCATTGAGACAAAAATAGGATATCCGGTGATCGTAAAACCTGCAAATCTTGGATCAAGTGTAGGTATTGGAAAAGCCGGTGATCGCCAGTCGCTCATAGAAAAAGTGGATAATGCCTGTCGTTTCTCCCAACGTATCATTGTCGAGCACATGCTTGAGAAGATGAAAGAAATCAACTGTTCCGTACTTGGTGACTGTGATGATTATCAACCTTCAGTGTGCGAAGAGCCTATTTCTAAAGGTGATTTCCTAAGCTACGACGAAAAGTATCGTGGAGGCAATGAAGGGATGGCTGCAAGTGAAAAAAGAATTCCGGCTGATCTTCCAAAAGAGACATCTGAACGAGTACAACATCTTGCATGCGAGACCTTCCGCGTCCTTTCATGCCACGGGGTAAGCCGCGTAGACGTAATGATCGACGAAAAAGATGGTCAGATATATGTCAACGAGATCAATACCATTCCAGGCTCACTCTCCTACTATCTTTGGGAGGCTACCGGAATAAAATTTGCAGATCTCATGGACAAACTCGTGCAACTTGCTCTGAAACGCAAACGTGAAGTGGAACGTAAGACATTTAGCTACGACCGTAATATCTTCGCCCTTGGAGGTGGAGGCAAAGGTGGAGTAAAAGGTGCTAAAGGTGCAAAATTCTAATTAGAAAGCAAACGAATAACGCAAAACGCAATATGAAAAAATTTAAGGAATATTCAACCCCGCTCAATCTCTCCAACGTAAACAAGGAGATTCTTGAAGTTTGGGATCGTCATAATCTCTTCGAGACATCAATGGATGTTCGCAAGGGATGCCCTACATTCGTATTTTTTGAAGGACCACCGTCTGCCAACGGTATGCCGGGTATCCACCATGTGATGGCCCGTACCATTAAGGATATCTTCTGCCGATATAAAACTATGAAGGGCTTCCACGTCAAGCGTAAAGCCGGTTGGGATACCCATGGCCTACCCGTTGAATTAGGTGTGGAAAAAACTCTTGGCATCACAAAAGAAGACATTGGCAAGAAAATATCGGTAGAAGAATACAACGCTGCTTGCCGCCGCGAAGTAATGAAATATACCAAGGAATGGACCGACCTGACTCACAAAATGGGATATTGGGTTGATCTTGACAACCCATATATCACATACGATAACTCCTATATCGAATCGGTTTGGTGGTTGCTGCGCCAGCTGTATGACAAAGGCTATCTTTATAAAGGCTATACAATTCAACCATATTCTCCGGCTGCAGGTACAGGTCTTTCAAGCCATGAGCTTAACCAACCGGGTTGTTATCGCGATGTAAAGGATACCACTGCAACCGCACTCTTTAAAATACTCGAGCCGAAAGACGAGATGACCGGTTGGGGCGAGCCATATTTTATGGCTTGGACTACAACACCATGGACTCTTCCTTCAAATACAGCTCTCTGCGTAGGACCAAAGTTTGATTACGTTGCCATTCGCTCATATAATCCATATACGGGAAGTCCGATAACTGTGGTCATGGCAGAAGTGCTTGTCCCTTCTTATTTCAAGGCTGAAGGAAGCAAATTGCCACTCTCTGAATATAAGCATGGCGATAAGATCATTCCATACGAAATCGTAGGGAAATGGAAGGGTTCGGAGCTTGTAGGTATGCATTATTCTCAGCTTATGCCATGGGTAAAGCCTACAGAAAAGGTGAATGAATTTGCTCCTGATTATGTAAAGGAATATGCCGTTGCTCATCCGGAAAAATGCTATGAAGTTGGGACAGACCGTTTCGTAGAAATTGCTGAAGAGGCGTTCCGCGTAATTCCCGGTGATTATGTGACCACCGAAGATGGTACCGGCATAGTCCATATCGCTCCTACATTCGGTGCCGATGACGCAAAGGTAGCTAAAGCTGCCGGAATACCTCCTCTCTATATGATCAACA
>CAMWQY010000401.1 GCA_947176355.1 uncultured Porphyromonadaceae bacterium | reverse complement strand
TATCAAATGATGATTTTCCAATGTATCAAATGATGATTTCCCAATGTATCAAATGATGATTCAACCGTAGTTTACAAGAATTGGAAGATAAAAATCACGGTTTTCCGTAATTGATTGGTTTGTTGAGTTGAAGTAACTTTGCAATCGGATAGTAGTTGTGCATGCTTTAACCGTGAATTTTTAGATTAATCACCAATTAATATTAAGCTTATGAAAATTAAATCAATGTTTTGGACCTTGGTAATGGCACTCGTCTTGCTCCCCGTAGTGTCTTCTTGCGAATCTATAAGCAGGCGTGCCAAATCTGTCAATGGCACAGCCGAGATTTCTCATGATGAAAACACTTCTACTGAAGTGCGTGTAAGCATATTTATATAAAGGAAAGCATATCATTTTCCTCAGCTATTTGAGAAAGACTGTTTTTTCGGTCTTTCTCCACAAGATCGTCGAATTCTGATGCTCGATTTGCCGAAATTACGTCGGAGTCTATGCTGTCTTTCAGCCGGTCTGCAACCCAAAGCTGTTCGTTGATATCGAAATCTTTGGCTGCTTTGTCGAGTGCCTTCTCCATTTCAGAAATGCTGCCGGCATTTATTACTTCATTGAAGTCGGATTCTGCAATTATCTGCCCTGAAAGATCCACCCACCTTCGCGACAACTTACCGTTGTTTTTTGCCTGCTCGTAGAGCCCTTGCTCTTGAAGTGTCTGCAGATATTTGCATAGTGCCAATTCATAGAGTTTTCGCCCTTTTTCTAATGAAGATTTCCTTATCTTCATTCCTTTATATCCAATATATCCTTCATCATCAGCTGGCAATGAAAGAAGAGTGTCGGATACTTTCATAGCCTCCATTATCATATTTACTGTGTAAGGATTCAATATCTTGTAAGTAATACGATCATTGAGCTTTATTCCCTTGTTGAGTCTGCGGTCTCTTTTGGGCCATTTTTCCTCGTCCCTTTTCAATCCATAGCTCTTTAGCATGGTGCCGGGAACGACAATCGTATAACCTTTTGGATCTCCAAATAGATATGAGAAAGGAAATTCTGATGAATCAGGATGGTTCTTATGCTCTCCCATGACAAGGGAGTAAGCTCCGATACGCGATCCATGCATCAAATAAGAATTTGAAGATGTCTTTACGCCACGCTCCAAGACACCCCAATGCACCGGTCCCATCTTATACATGTGGTTGCTCATATTCGTTCCCGAACCGGCATTCATAAATCCCGTATGGCAT
Organism: uncultured Porphyromonadaceae bacterium; assembly: GCA_947176355.1. GTDB lineage: Bacteria > Bacteroidota > Bacteroidia > Bacteroidales > Muribaculaceae > Lepagella. The sequence continues at coordinate 1,269 of CAMWQY010000401.1, read as the reverse complement.
CCAATAAGCAGTGAGCTCTTATGCATACTCACAGTAAATGGGCCTGCAAGCACTGCGCAGGCTTCTCCGTTTTCCATCGAGCAATTAGCGAAGAAAAGAGAATCGTGAGATGTAAAACCTTTGTCGATGATGCTCCCTTGACCCACATACGTGTTTCTAAGGAGTGAGCCTCCACTTACTATGGAATCCTCTATTATGAAGTTTTCGGCATCCACGCCTTGCCCAACAAAAGCCATACTTGACTTTTGGTGCTTGTCACTTGACTCTTTATAGAAGGCATTGTTGATGATACTTCCATTATGAAGACGAGCGGCTCCGCTTATCTTCACTCCGGGCCATACTCGAATGTCGGAAAGCGGACCGCAGTTTAGCAGTTCCGCATTGTCTCCGATCTCCGGCATGTCAGGAAGCTCTTGGATATGCTTTTCAATGAGTGGAAGAAGTTTCTTTTTTGCAAAATCCGGCTTTCGAGCCGCAATCGTTGCAATCTGAGCTGAAATGCCGGGATATATTATGACGGGTCGTGAACCTGTTTCGTCAAGCACAGCTACCTCCGTTCCAACTCCATAGCAAGAATCAGGAGCATTTTTTATCGATGCTACATTAACAATCTTGACATTGTCTCCAATCCTGACATTAGACAACCCCCCGGGCACATTTATGATCTCAGTATTGGCTCCAATTGTGACCGGTCCACCGAAATATACATTTCGTATCCTATTGAGATCTGTACCTTCCGAGATTTTCACCAAGTCCCAATCATCGGCAAAGCAACCCTGTTTTTCAAGTGTCTCTATCGCATCCTTATTCATATCCACACACCCTTTATTTTAATTCATAGTCCCCAATCATCCGAATCAAAAAATACTAACTAATACTCAATACTTAATGTTCAATACTTAATACACATTAATTACTCTTCGTATTTTTGAAATAAGAAGTCATTATATGGAAACCTCTCTACGTGTATTTCTTTTGCTTTTTCGTAGAGCAGCTCCTTCAACTGGTCAATGTTTATCTTGTCTTTGGCTGAGATAAAGACACAATTATTATTCATCTTAGCCATCCATGTCTTCTTGAAGTCTTCAAGACTCATATTCTCACGAGTCGCCGGAGTCAGGTCATCGGGATCCTTAGGTGTGTATTTGAATGCATCGATCTTATTAAACACAAGTATCTGAGGCTTTTGAGCTGCACCACACACTTCGCTGAGAGTCTTGTCGACTACTTCTATTTGCTCTTCAAAATTTGGATGACTTACGTCTACAA
>CAMWQY010000400.1 GCA_947176355.1 uncultured Porphyromonadaceae bacterium | reverse complement strand
TAAACATTATACCTGAAACGCCTGAAACAATCTTTTGCTAACCTTTTACGATTTTGAACAAATCGATATGTGAGACCTAACCAACTCCGCCGCGATCCCAAAACCCAAAAGATAGAAATAATTCAATTTAACTAATCTGAATATGAAGAGGGCTTCCCAAAGGGGAAGCCCTGAAATTTTTATATCATATTACTATTTAATGATCCGTATATTTAATCGAATCAGAACTCCGCTCCGAGATTCAAAGCCGGATCCTTGAGCTTATAAAGCAATTCATGCTGAAGTTCCGGATGATCATATACAATATGCGAAAGTTCCCAATGATGACCGGCCTCCTCCTTGAGCAACGGAGATGTTGCATCCACATCAGTAAGATTCCACGTAAGCAGAACTGTCTTGATCTTAAGAGCCTTGAGTTTCCTAACAAGCATTTCATGATCGGCATCGCCGGTGATGAGCACTACATAGTCGAATTTACGGAAGGTGGCAAGTTCATATGCCTCCAGAGCAAACCATACGTCGACACCCTTTTCCACAACCTGCACCACTCCGTCTTTCTCTACCTCGCGCAAATGCTTATAATGAAAAACCACATCGTTCTCTATGAGAGAATCCTCGAATTTTCTCTCGTTATAGAGCAGTTTCTTGTCATAAGCCTCCTTTACACGGTAACGCCCACGGAAATAATGAGCTTCGGTGATCTGGCAGTCTGATTGGTCAACGTCTTCCTCCATGGCAAGACGGAAAGTGATGAAGTCAAACAGCGACTTCACACGGATTATCGAATTCTCCGATTTTTTCAGGGCTCTGTTCACCTTGGCATAGTAGCCTCCGTCAATGAACACTCCGACAGATATATATCCAAGCATAAGGTAGTTTTCTATATTTTTAAGGTTTTGTTTATAAAAGGAAAACGCTCCCACCTACACTTCTGTTCGGTCTCAACCAATATATTCATACTCTTTTTGCTCATTAGAGAAAAAATCATTAAATTTGCATTGAAAATACATTAATATCCAATAGAAGAAATATGGCTGAAATAGTAAGCGGAACAGCACTTGCCAAGAAAGTGAAGCAAGGTGTAGCGGAAAGAGTGAAGGAATGTGAGGCAAAATACGGACGTGTGCCTCATCTTGTCGTAATTCTCGTCGGTGAGGATCCCGGTAGCGTTTCATACGTCACAGGAAAAGCACGCGACTGCGGTGAAGTTGGGTTCAAGAATACGACATTGAAATATCCTGACACTGTCAGTGAGGAAGAGCTCCTTGCTAAAATCGCCGAACTTAACGCAGACGACAGCGTAGACGGACTCCTTGTGCAGCTCCCGCTGCCAAAGCATATCAGCGAATCAAAAGTAATCGAGGCAATCTCAAAGGAAAAGGACGTAGACGGTTTCCATCCTCTCAATGTAGCTGCACTATGGCAGAAACAGCCATGCCTTCTTCCCTGCACCCCCCAGGGCATCATCATGATGCTTAAGGAAGCCGGAGTAGAAATCGAAGGCAAACGTGCCGTAGTCATCGGAAGAAGCAACATCGTAGGTCTTCCAGCATCCAAACTCCTTCTCGACCATAATGCCACTGTAACAATGGCACACAGCCGCACTAAAAATCTCCCTGAAGTGACCCGCGAGGCTGACATCCTTGTAGTGGCTATAGGCAAACCCAAATTCGTCACAGCCGATATGGTAAAACCGGGAGCAGCCGTAATGGACGTAGGCGTAAATCGCAACCCTGAGACAGGCAAACTCTGCGGTGACGTCGACTTCGACGCAGTAAAGGAAGTCGCATCTGTCATTACTCCGGTACCCGGAGGTCTCGGCCCAATGACCCGTGCTTGCCTCATGGTCAACACCCTCGAATGCTTCCTCCGCAAAATGGAGAAATAATCCCCCTATCATAGACTTTCCATGATATATCATGATAAATCATGCTGCATCATGATAAATCATGAAAAAATAAAAAAGGAGCGAATCCCGAAAGATTCGCTCCTTTTTCTATTCTATTTCAAAAGCAGTGATGATCAAGCTTCTACAGCCTCCACATCTACCACCGAAGCATAATCATCAGTGATGTTCATGGCTGCAAGCTCATCCTTGTTGGCTACAACGATACGGTTGTATTCGCGTAGACCTGTACCGGCAGGGATAAGGTGACCACATATCACATTCTCCTTCATACCCTCCAGATAGTCGGTCTTGCCATTGATGGCAGCCTCGTTGAGCACCTTGGTTGTCTCCTGGAAGGAAGCGGCACTCATGAAGCTTGAGGTCTGAAGGGCTGCACGGGTAATACCCTGAAGCACCTGTTCAGAAGTAGCCGGCATAGCATCGCGCACTTCCATCACCTTAAGGTCCTTACGCTTCAATGACGAGTTCTCATCGCGGAGCTTACGCTGGGTGATGATCTGACCCTTGCGGTAGTTGGTAGAGTCACCGGCATCGGTGATCACCTTCTTGCCCCAGATCTGGTCGTTCTCCTCCATGAAGTCGCGCTTGTCGACCACCTGCTGCTCAAGGAAGCGGGTATCGCCCGGATCGAGGCTGTTG
>CAMWQY010000399.1 GCA_947176355.1 uncultured Porphyromonadaceae bacterium | reverse complement strand
GCACCTTCACAATGGAGCGGTGATCCAAAGCATCAATCTTGAATACAAGAGGTGTTCCGCTTCCTCACGCGAGGAACTCCTGTCGATGGCAATAGCCGAAGTGGGACGCCGTTTCGAGCGGGAATTCTCCGAAGTGATTGTCCCATTCCTGCCTGATGTGGAGTTTGAGAAAATCAAGTTCACGGTGCCTCAGCGTGGAGACATGAAGAAAGTGCTTGACGTTGCTGTAAAGAATGCCACGCAGTATCTTAAGGACAAGGAGAAGCAGGCAGAGGCACTGGATCCGGAGCGAAGTGTCGAGAAACTAATGGAGACAATGAAGCGTGATTTCAGGCTTGAGGTGCAACCGAGACACATTGAGTGTTTTGACAACTCAAATATCCAGGGCACGAATCCTGTAGCAAGTTGCGTCGTATTCAAAAACGGTAAACCATCGAAGAAGGACTATCGGCATTTCATCATCAAGACTGTGGTCGGTGCCGATGACTTTGCTTCGATGAAAGAGGTGCTCCATCGGCGCTACACACGGATGATGGCGGAAGGGGAGAAGCTCCCTGACATGGTGGTGGTAGACGGAGGCAAGGGGCAGCTCAGTGCAGCAGTGGAAGCCTTTGATGAAATGGGAATCAGGGGAGAGGTAGCACTGGTGGGAATTGCAAAACGACTTGAGGAAATTTATTTCCCGGATGACTCACTGCCGCTCTACATCAACAAGACCAGCCCAAGCCTGAGGGTGATACAGGCGATGCGCGACGAAGCTCACCGTTTTGGTATAACTCATCACCGGGACCGACGCTCGAAAGGACAGACCGTAAGCGAACTCGACAGCATAAAAGGGATCGGCCCTGCCACCAAGACCACGCTCATAAAGCACTTCAAAAGCGTCAAGCGCATAAAGGAGGCGACTCTCGATGCCATAGTAGAAGCAGTGGGTAAGGCAAAGGGAAAGCTTATATATTCACATTTTCATCAGGCTGGAAACTGAAAATTTGACGATAAAATTATGAATTATGCAATATGAATTATGCATAATTCTAAATTTATTATTAACTTTGCAATTTGGGAGGATGGCGAAAGGCGGGAAGATTGACTACACCTGGATTGATATCTATGGAAATTATGACAATGGAGCCCATCATACCACCAGTGGACAGGGACGCAATAGAGAGAGAATTGACTCCGGAGCGTTTCCTTCGACATACCAACAAAGGCGACAATCATCTTTATGTTGTCGATGCCCATTGTGCACCCAACACCATGCTGGAGATAGGACGTCTGCGAGAGACGGCGTTCCGGCAGGCCGGAGGGGGAACGGGCAAGGGATACGACATTGATGAATTCGACACAATGCATGAACCATGCCGACAATTGATCGTCTGGGACCCTCAGGCACGTGAAATTCTGGGAGGCTACCGGTTTATTACAGGCGATAAGATAGATATGTCGACCGGGGTGCCGAGGATTGCCACCGCTCATCTCTTCAAGTTTTCCGAACGGTTTATAAAGGAAATTCTCCCCAATACCCTTGAGCTCGGGCGTTCGTTTGTATCGGTAGGATACCAAAGCAGCAAAGCAGGCACCAAGGCACTCTTTGCGCTCGACAATCTGTGGGATGGACTCGGTGCTCTCACTGTGGTGTATCCACATATTAAGTATCTTTTCGGGAAGGTCACTATGTATCCTGCATTTGGAAGGGAAAACCTCGATCTGATACTGGGATTCCTCAACAAACATTTCCCGGATGTGGAGGAGCTGGTGCGCCCGATCCGCCCGATCGATACCAAAGCCATGACTCCGGAGATTCAGGAGCGGCTGTCGGGAGAAAACTATAAGGAAGACTACCGTATCCTCAACCGCCTCATCAGGGAGAAGGGCCTGAATATCCCGCCCCTCGTGAGTGCATACATGAGCCTTTCTCCGACCATGAGGATGTTTGGCACGGCTGTCAACGATGAATTCGGAGATGTGGAGGAAAGCGGAATATTCCTGACTATTTCGGAAATCCTTCAGGAAAAGAAGAATCGCCATATTGAAACGTATAAAGAAGAAATAGCAAATGAATAAGGTACTCGTGACGGGAGCCGACGGCTTCATAGGCTCGCACCTCACCGAGGCTCTTCTGGCGGAAGGATGCGAGGTAAGGGCTCTTGCCCAATACAATTCCTTCAACAACTGGGGCTGGCTCGAAGATGTGCATCACCCGGGGCTCGAGGTGGTGACCGGCGATGTGAGAGACCCGAACTTCTGCAGGCATATAGTGAAGGGAGTTGATACGGTGTTCCACCTGGCAGCCCTCATCGCTATTCCATATAGCTATGTGGCCCCCGACTCATATGTAGACACAAATGTCAAGGGTACGCTCAACATATGCCAGGCTGTAAGAGACGCGGGTGTGGATCGCCTTCTTGTCACGTCCACTTCCGAAGTCTACGGCACCGCGAAGTATGTGCCGATCGATGAGAAGCATCCCAAGCAACCGCAGTCGCCCTATTCTGCATCAAAGATAGGTGCGGATGCTATAGCCCTCAGTTTTCACAACGCATTCGAAACCC
>CAMWQY010000398.1 GCA_947176355.1 uncultured Porphyromonadaceae bacterium | reverse complement strand
GCTCATGGTGATGGCTCCGCGAGTTGCGTCGCAATGGATTACGCTGACTGCTCGTTCTCTGCCGTTCTGACGGTTTCCGATATCAAGTGTAGGCACTCCCAATGATGCCACTTCCACAATCCCGCTCGAACTATTGCCAATCACTCCTTCCGAAAGAGCTACAGCAGAAAGATAGCGGCGCATGCCGAGCGATGGCACTACCATTATGCTTTCCGGGTACTTTGACTCAAAATCCCTTAGCATTGCGATGAGTGGAGCCGGGTCAGTGTCGTTGTTGGGATATGTCAGTATAGCCCCATAGCCGGGTCTCGCTTCCATAAGGCCTTCGATTCCAGCGAGGAATTCCTCCATCTGCTTTTCCGGAGGAACGCTGTCGAGCGTGGCAGCATGCAATGTGCCGACAAAGAATTTTTCCGGCAATTCACGTCCGAGTGATTCCTGCAGTTCTTCGCGACTCATCAGCGGAACGTTAAGTGTGTTCCATACTCCGATTGCTCCTGTCACCACGATATTTTCTTTGGCAATTCCCATCCTTTCCAAACGCTCGGCACACTTCTCCGTCTCAGTGAGATGAAGCGAAGCGAGTTGGGAGATGGCATTGCGTATTGCATTGTCAATTGCCCCTTCAGACACGGTTCCCCCAGCTATATGGATGATCGGAATTGCATTGATGGTGGCAGCTGAGGCGACTCCGAGCATTTCGTAGCGGTCTCCGAGTATTACTACAGCGTCAGGCTTATTGGCAGCAAACCACTCGCCGTGCATCCGGGTTGAGTTTGCCAAGGTCTCCGAAATATTTGCACCTGCAGTCGGGAGTTCTATCGGCTTTTCCCCGGAGGCTCGTATCTCATCAACTGTCATCCCCATTTCGGGGATAAGGTGCATGTTGGAGGCGAGTATAGTATAAGGTATTTCTATTTTTTTGAATTCTTCTATGAGTGGAGTCAGTAGTCCCCAATCGGCTCTGGTGGAAGTGGCTATTGCTATCATTACGATTATTCAAGTTCAATAAGTTCGTCTGGTGCGAAGTCGCGGATTGCTTCGGTCCCGATGGCCTTGTCCCAAAGCATGGGCGACACTCCATTGCCTGGGCGCTTCACGTAGATATTCTCTTCTGTAAGGAATTCTCCTTTCTTGATTGGGCGTATAGCCACAATGCTCTTGCGGGCTATCTCAATATTCGGACGCTCCGATTCTGTGACCTTCTTCTCTCCATCTCCAAGTGCTTCCTCTATATGGCGTATAGAAGTCACCATGGCCTTGAGCTCATTAGGTTCGAGCGATGCCTTGTGGTCAGGACCAGCCATTTCCCTCGAAAGGGTAAAATGTTTCTCAATTACGCAAGCCCCCATGGCTACAGCAGCTATCGGAGCCTCAATGCCAAGTGAATGATCGCTGAATCCGGTCTTTACAAACAGTTCCTCTGCCATAGTCTGCATAGCTCGAAGATTGATGTCGCGGTATGGTGTAGGGTATTGGGTGTTGCAGTGAAGCACGATGATGTCACTCCTTTTGAGAGTAGGCTTGAACCCTTCAGGCGTGGTCTCATGCATCCCTGTCAGTATTTGGATGGCATTTTCTATTTCCGGGATTGTTGACATGCCCGTAGAGAGTATGACAGGAATTCCTTTTTCTGCTATTTTTCTGAGATAGGGGAGGTTGGTGATTTCTCCGGAAGGGATCTTGAAGTAATCCTGCCCGATTTCAGCAAGTATATCTATGGATGTAAGGTCGAACGGAGTCGACATAAATCCGATCCCCACTTCTTTGCAATAGTCGCTGAGAGGTCTGTAGGCATCTAAAGGAAGATGGATGCGTCGGCACATATCAAGTTGCGACTCCACAATGCCGGTGTTCTCTTTTTGATACTCAGCTTGTTCTGCGAATACGGATATGACAAGTTCCGGCACTGCGGTCTGGAACTTTACATAGTCCGCCCCAGCCTCTTTGGCGGCAAGGATCATTTTCTTTGCGGTCTCAAAGTCTCCGTTATGGTTGACTCCAGCCTCAGCTATAATAATAGTTTTCATACTTCAAAATTAATTAATCTCCTCCAAACCTGCAAATTTCTTCATAAAAATCTCAGTCCGCTCTTTTACTCTCCACCTAAAAATGGATTTTTCTTGAAAAAAGATTCAGAAAAATTTGGTCAAATCAGAAAAAAGCAGTAATTTTGCATCGCTTTAGCAGGGAACCCCCGCAGAAATGCGCAAGATATCCGCTCCATTAGGAATAAGAATTAGCCCCCAGCTTGATTCAGAATGGATATCGGTTGGTTCCGGCTTAGCCAACTCGGGGTGTAGCTCAGTCCGGTTAGAGTGTGCGTCTGGGGGGCGTGAGGTCGCAAGTTCGAATCTTGTCACCCCGACCAAAGGTCAGTTGCGTTTTGCAGCTGACCTTTTATCATATATCATACCTTCAATTATAACGAAAAAAACTTCTGTATAGGGTAATGATTTTCTGCAGTCAGTAGTCTTTTAAATAAAACTAAAACATAATGCAGTATTCCACTACCGAGTTTGAGACTCTCTACATAAAATGCTTTCCTCCTG
>CAMWQY010000397.1 GCA_947176355.1 uncultured Porphyromonadaceae bacterium | reverse complement strand
AATTGTACCATAATATTCATTGGTTGTTAGCTTTTCTTCTTCTCGATGATGTCGATGCACTCGTTGATCTCCTCCTCGCTCAGCTCTTCCTCCTGCACAAGAGCTGAAACCATGCTCTTGAGGCTATTGTCGAAATAATTGCGCAGCATGGTCATGAGGGTAGCTTTCCGATAACTGTCTTTTTCAAGTATGGCATGGTAGCGGTACGTGCCCATTTCCTTTTCATGGCTTACATATCCCTTCTTCTCAAGCACACGTATCACCGTTGATACTGTATTCACGTGTGGCTTCGGTTCCGGCAGATATTCAAGCACTTCCTTTACAAGCATTGGTCCATGCTCCCACAATATGCGCATCACTTCCTCTTCTTTCGCAGTCAGATGCGGTTTCTTATCCTCTTGCTCTTTCATATCAAAATCTGATTCATGTTCTTTATAAATATGATTCTTGATAATGATCCTCAGCGCACTTTGCCCCTCTGCGCTCTCTGCGTGAAGATCTCGCCACAAAGTTACAACTATTTTTGCAGTTGACCAAACAATCTCAACGATTTTTCTCGTTGAGATGTGAATTTTTTTGATAAGTGGCTTTTTTCTTATAGAAGAAGCGAATGCAGGCTACGAACATGAAAAGGCAATAAGTGTTATAATATATATGCGTTCGACCTCCATATATGAGGTCTTTACTATGAAAAAACATTCAATCCCCCGTTCGCTATGGAAATTATCGACTGGCTGGTGAAGACGTTGCGTGACAATCCCGCAATTGCAATCTTCCTTACACTTGGAATAGGTTTTTGGGTCGGAAAACTGAAATATAAGACCTTCTCACTCGGCACCGTGACATCGGTGTTGCTTGTAGGTGTCCTTATAGGACAACTTGACATTCCTGTGCCCGGACCACTGAAACAGGTTTTCTTTCTGCTGTTTCTGTTTGCCATAGGATACAGCGTAGGACCTCAGTTTTTTGCCTCGCTTAAAGGGTCTGGCTTGAAACAGGTGCTTTTCGCAGTAGTAATGTGTCTGGTGGTATTAGGATGTACTTTTGGAGTCGCCAAACTGTTTCACTACAACCGGGGAGAGGCCGCCGGGCTTTTTGCCGGGGCTCAGACCATGTCTGCGGTGATCGGAGTCGCAGACGATACTATCCAGACCCTTGACGTATCAGATGCCGATAAGACTGACTGGACCAACATCATTCCGGTTGCTTATGCCGTGACATACATATTCGGCACCATTGGTTCGGCATGGCTGCTCGGAACTGTAGGGCCGATGCTGTTGGGTGGACTTAAGAAAGTGAAGCAACAGACCGAGGACCTTGAAAGGAGTATGAATCAAGACCCGTCTACATCAGATCCATCACTTGTAAATGCATGGCGACCGGTAGTCTACCGTGCGTATAAGATAGACGGTACATGGTTTGACACGCCTCGCACTGTAAAGGAGATTGATGATTATTTGGGTACGCAGGGGCGACGTCTGTTTGTAGAGCGCGTACGAAGCGGCTCTGTGATAACCGGTCAGCCGATGGAAGATTTTGTTGTCAAAAAAGGTGATGACGTGGTGATATCCGGAAGACGTGAATTCGTGATTGACGACGAAAACTTGTTTGGTCGTGAGATCTCGGATTCTACACTACTCTCTTTCCCTGTAGAAAGGATTCCTGTGATGGTGGCATCCAAATATATGGTAGGTGCTACCGTAGCAGATTTCCGTGAGTCTGAGCATACAAAGGGAGTAGTCATAGACAGCATAAAGCGTGGCAACGTCGAAATTCCTGTCACTGCATCCACACGCTTGCAGCGTGGCGATCTCCTTACTATAAGTGGTCATGTGGCAGATGTCAATTCAGCAGCATCGTATATAGGATATGCTGACAAACCGACTACCGCTTCAGATATGGTATTTGTCGGTATAGGTATTGCAATAGGTGCATTGATCGGTGCCATTACCATCCATTTGGGTGGTATTCCTGTCAGCCTCTCCACGAGTGGGGGTGCCCTTATAGCCGGACTTGTGCTCGGGTGGCTTCGTTCGAAACATCCGACATTCGGAAGAATTCCGGATTCTGCTGTATGGGTATTCAATAATGTGGGTCTGAATATGTTTATAGCTGTTATTGGAATATCGGCAGGTCCGACATTTATCTCCGGTCTCCATCAGGTAGGATGGCAGATGCTTGTGGCTGGTATTCTGTCCACGGGACTCCCGCTTATACTTGGAGTCTTGATTGCAGGCAAGATATTCAAGTTCCATCCTGCCATAGCACTCGGTTGCGTGGCTGGAGCAAGGACTACTACCGCAGCTCTCGGTGCTATCCAAGATTCGCTTCAGTCAACAGTTCCGGCTATGGGCTATACAGTCACCTACGCCATAGGCAATACGCTGCTGATATTGTGCGGACTTGCGATGGTGCTCATCTGATAAATATGAACCTTATAATAGATTATATTAAATAGAAAAGTATCGTCAAGATATTTTTGACTGAAATTCAATGTCAAATAATTATGAATTATGCATTATGACTTGCTTTAGCTTGGGCGTAGCCAATTATG
>CAMWQY010000396.1 GCA_947176355.1 uncultured Porphyromonadaceae bacterium | reverse complement strand
CGCTTGGAGTGCGTGCGGATATTCCTTTGGCTGATGAGGAGAGCGATTTCCATAAGCTTTCGGGAAATCTTCGCGCTTATCCGTATGCTGAGAGTGAGCCGCCTGCGCAGACACCTCCACCGGCGGGGTACTTTCCTTTTCATCTTGAACATTATGGTCGACACGGATCGAGATGGCTCATCGGGGAAAATGATTATAAAACGCCTGTCAGGAATCTGGAGAAGGCAGAGAAAGCCGGAAAGCTTACTCCGCTTGGGCAAGAGACACTTGATGAGCTTAGGAAGATTGAATTGGCTTCGCGTGGAAGGCTCGGAGAGCTCTCCGACAAGGGGGCTCTGCAGCATCAGGCTATAGGCAGACGCATGGCAAGCACCTATCCGGAACTTTTTTCCGACTCATCGCAAGTTGACGCAAAGGCTACAGTGGTGATCCGTTGCATACTTTCGATGCTTAATGGTCTGCAGGGTATACGTGAAGTTGCTCCCAATGTAAGTGTGAAGAGCGATGCATCATACGCCGACATGCATTTCATGAACTATGATGACAAACCGGCATGGGAGATAAAGGACAAGGCAAATCCGATGCTTCGTAAGTATTGGGAAAATCATACGGTTCCAGACGGATATCTATCTCGCCTTGTCACTGACAAGCAATTTGCCCTCGACAGCGTAGCCCCGGGCCTTATGCCGAAACTCTACTGGATTCTTGCTAACACTCAAGGACACTCGGGACAACAGTGGATGCTCGACTGGGTGTTCACCGTAGATGAGGTGCGCGAGGCATGGCGAGGTGACAATGCAGGATGGGTACTCCATAGCATCGACACTCCCTTGACGGAACGTCGTATGCCATATACCCAACGTAAACTGTTGAAAAATATCATTGAGAGCACCGACACGGCAATTATGTCGACACGCCCAAGTGTAAATCTACGCTACGGACATGACGGCATCCTGATCAATTTCATTACTCTGATGGAAATCAATGACTATGGTAAAGAATTTGCATCAATAGAGGAGGCGGAAGAGGCAGGAGTGCGTAGCTATGACCTCATTCCGATGGCAGGAAATATCCAATTGGTCTTCTATCGTAATAAAGAAAATGACGTGCTTGTGAAGGCTCTTCTTAACGAAGAGGAAGTTCGACTTCCGGCTACACCGGTCAGCGGTCCCTACTACCGTTGGAGCGACCTGCGGGACTATTATATGGAGAAAGCAAACCGATACTGATAAAACGAAAAAAACTGCGAGCGCATTAAACCTTTTGCGCTCGCAGTTGTCTTATAGATATAAGAAAGAAATTAGTTTCATGATGTTAGGTTAGTAAAATGTATTATGGAAAGCACTTAATGGCAGTCGTTTGTGAAGATGGCTGCCATTATTTTTGTAAGTCATTCGAACTATTTATTGCTATGAATTGGGTCTGCGGAAGACGAGGAGTGGTTGCGAAAGTGAACGCGACTCATATTTCTTGATTTTGTCGAGAGTGGCAGAATTCGCATGAGAGTTACCATCCGAATCGCGATAGAAAGAATAAGCGTTTCCTCCAGTCATATATACGGCGTCGACAAATCCATATTCACGCAGGGCATCGGCAAAATCATACATTGACTCCTTGTTTCTGGAGACTATGTAATATAGGTTGCCTTCAACTGTAGAAGCTATTGCCGCTCTTTCTACCTTCCCACGTAGGATAAAGTCTCGAGGCAGTTCACCATCGACGAGAAGCACCATTTGCCTAAAGAAATCGCCATTGTTTTCCTTCGCCCACTTTTCCACATCATCATCGGAAGAGATTCCGATGACCGCTCTCCCCGCTTGGGAGACAGCCACGTATCCATCACGGCCGTCAGTTGCCTTGTTTTCATATCCGACACCGTCAACAACTACAGGACCAAGCGACCTGCCGTCGGGATGATAGTCAGCGGAGCGCATAAACATTACAAGCGAACGGTCAGCGGTATCAGGAAACTCCCGTTCAAGTGATGCAGTGAGTCCGTCGAGTGGATACATATCCATTGCGACACCGAGAACACTGTCGGTCATTGGCGAAGTACCTTTCGAATTTGGAGTATAGGAAATCGAAAGAACTGAAATATTATCTCCGTTCATGTTTCTACCATAGTCAGCTTCAACGGATGAGTGGAAATGAAGATACAAAAACAAGATTACCAGTCCTAAGAGACATAGTATCGCTATTACAATGACCAATAGCTTCTTGCCATTTTTCCCAGTGATCATCGTACCATCTTCATTGCCATGTAATGATCCGGAGGACTCCCTTTCTATGGAAATCTGAGGCACTTCTGTAGGGCGAGAATCCGGCATAGTATCCTCGTCTACTTCTATTATTCTCTCGTTATCGTTCTTCATACTCGCTCATTTCTTGCTTAAGTTCTTTCAGCGTGTCGCGTCCCAGTTTGGATATTCGCAACGAGGGGACTTTATCAGCTATTGTGTGACCTCCAAACTTTATGATTTTATCAGTGACATTTATCACCCTAATGTGACGCATGTTGACTATCACGCTCCTACCGACACGGTAGAAACTGCTTTTTTCAAGGCGCTTGAAATAGTCTTCGAAATAGTGAAGCTGGA
>CAMWQY010000395.1 GCA_947176355.1 uncultured Porphyromonadaceae bacterium | reverse complement strand
AAGAGAGGTGGCAATGCATTAGGTGGCCATCTGAGTCGCGGAGGTGCATACCGTTGCCTTCGCAATAACGCCAGAAGGAACAGTCGGCGCATTCTCCGGTCTTCATCCATGAGCGGTCACGGTATGGCTGGAACTTGTTTTGCCATACTTCCCATAAATCATCCTTATAGATATTGCCCTGCCGGTAGTCGGCGCGGATGCTTGGGCATGAACCGATGCCACCGTCGAGAAGCACTGATGCTACTGACACTCCTGCCTGGCAGGAGAAGAAACTGTCGCGGACGATCCCTTCATAACTTCCGAGAAAGCCCTCGCAACAGAATGATGCCTTGATGCGTCCTTCTTTGCGAGTGGCTTTTATGAACTCCATGAGGGTCTTCATATCGGTATGATCCATCTTGAATTCCTCATAATTTGCGGCGCGCCCTGAAGGGAAGATTGTAAAGAGTCGCCATGCCTTCACTCCGCATGAGATCAGGTGGTCTTTAATCTCGGTCAGACGGTGGAGGGTACGTTGGTTTACGCAGGTCACCACGTCGAAATTTATGTCAGGAGTAGCGGCTACCATACGGATTGCAGCTGTGGCGCGGTCGAAAGATGCCGGGTGACAACGCATCCAGTTGTGGTCGTCTTTCAGTCCGTCGAGACTTATCGTCATGGCATGAAGTCCTGCTCTGCGCAGACTCTGGAATCGTTCCGGAGTAAGTGCCAGTCCATTTGTGACGAATCCCCATGGATAGCCACGGTCGTAGAGTTGACGTCCTACGTATTCAAGGTCTTTTCTAAGAAGTGGTTCCCCTCCCGTTATGACTATGTTCACATGGTTTGGATTCACGTGAGGGGTCAGCGAGTCAACAACCTTCAAGAAATCCTCGGATGGCATATCCGGAATCATTGATGAACTCTTGCAGTCGCTTCCGCAGTGGCGGCATGAGAGGTTGCACCGCCATGTGCATTCCCAGAAAAGCTGACGCAATGGATGATTGCGGCATTTCTCCTGCTTTATCTTTCGGAAGAGTTCAAGCCCGATGCGTTGGCGGAGGGAAAGACTTTTCATTCTTGTTTAGAATCCTTAGATTTCAGCTTAAAGTTGACAATTTCTTTGGCATCACCCACGTACCAAGAGCCGGCATTCTCTTTATTATAATTCAGCTTGACGATCACCGAATCTGCCTCAAGTTCCGGTGAGGAAGGTATGCATACCACCTTTACTTCCCGATCCCCAAAAGATTCTCCTTTTGCTATATATTGGCCTTCGGTGTCTGTTGCGACAGTCATGAATGAAAATATTTCGGAGGGTGCATCAGGAGATGTCACTCGTATTTCTGCATCAGCTACAGCTTTCCCTTCCTCTGATGTCACCGATCCTTTTATTTCAAAGTCGCCGGTCGGCGTGCCGTACATGAGAAGAATTTCAGAAGGAGATGAGCAACTGAAGCCTAAAAGCGAAAGCAATGCTGAGCATATTGATGTGAGAAGGGAAGTTTTAGATTGATAAGTTTCATTTGTATATAATTAATGTTTGCGGTTTAAAGTGAAATTTACGGTCTTTTGGGCTGCTCCACGGTATCCGTTAACAACTCTCTTAGCCGGCAGAGAAAGAGGTTTCTTTTTGATTTCACCGCGATCGTTGACAGATTCTGCCGGTAGGGAATCATTCTGTAGATATGTGAGATTGACAGTTATTGTGTCCGGACGAAGAAGAGAATCCATAGGTGTGCAGATTATTTGAAGACGATCACTGACTGCTTTCCCGGCGAGGACGAAATTGCCGGCTGAGTCAGATCTGGCTATGGATATGACAGTCTGATTTGCCTCGTTGTCGTATTTTGCTTTAATTTGAGCGTCTTTAACAGCCTCGTTGCTGTCGGCTGACGAAACAGACCCTTTTATTTCGAAGTCACCTACCGGCATTCCGTACATGACACGAACTTCTGAAGAACTCTCAAAACCGAGCAGCGAGAGTAGGCTTGCGCAGATAGCTTTTACGCAAAACGCAAAACTGTTTCTAATTTTGGGCATATCTATTGTGTTTTTTATTGAGATTGCAAATTTAATAAAATTATTGTATGAAAACAACTAAGAATGTATAAAAATGATAATCTTGAAAATTTAGACTCCTTATCCGAATGAAATAGTGTTTTTCAAGAATATTTATTTATGGACTTTTTTTATTAACTTTGCAGTCTGGTCGCGGCAGTTTCCGTGAGAATGAAACATATAAAGATTCAAAATATGCAGATAAAGACACCGGCAGAGACGCTTGATGCTTCCATAAAAGGAGCGTGCATGAAAGTGGAGAATACTATTAAACACCCGGGACGCCTGTTTGTGGCTGCCATTGCTGCAGGGGCTTTTATAGCCATAGGTGGTATTCTTTCATTAACTGTTGGATTTGGGTTTCCGGGTATTTCTTCAAGTAATCCTGCAATGTGCAAGCTCCTGTCTGGTATTATGTTCCCGATTGGTCTTATTCTTGTCGTGGTGCTTGGAGCGGAACTATTCACCGGCAATAATGCGATGCTCATTCCGGCTTATATGGAGAGACGCTACGGTTTCGGAGCTGTCTTGGCCAATTGGGGGCTTGTATATTTAGGAAATTTTGT
>CAMWQY010000394.1 GCA_947176355.1 uncultured Porphyromonadaceae bacterium | reverse complement strand
CTCCAAGATCGCGGTCGCTTCTTCATCTTCCCTCAAGATGAGGTATATGCCGGCCAGGTAGTAGGGGAGAACGCCAAGGATAAAGATATAGTGGTCAATGTCACCAAGTCGAAGAAACTTACCAACATGCGAGCTTCCGGTGCCGACGACAAGGCTAAGATTGTGCCTCCTGTAGTCTTTTCTCTTGAGGAGGCTCTCGAATATATTAAGGAAGACGAGTATGTTGAGGTGACTCCCAATCATCTGCGTCTACGAAAGATCATTCTTGACGAGCACGAGCGTAAACGTGCCAACCGCAACGAAGACTAATGAAAAATCCTCTCACATCTAAAGAACGAAGAGGGCTGCTGGCAGTTGCTGCCGCAGCCCTCTTGTGCATATCTTCGGCATTCATCTTTCGCAGTTGCTCGTCGCATAGCCATGTAAGAGCGAATCATCATACAGATATCGTGGAATCGCAGGATTCGACCATCGTTAATGCAATCCCGGAGGATTCGACCATCGTTAATGCCATCCCGGAGGATTCGACTGATTTCAATTCAGCAAAAGTGCGTAAGGGAAGAAAGAGAAATAAAAAGAATGCGATAAAAAAAGCTCCGAAAGCTTACCCGGTCAGGGATCCGCTTTCAGAGCCATGTGATTAGTAGAGTCGGTGTTACTTATACTGCTTATCTATGGAAGGAGTGGTGGATTTGAACGCGTTCATCACCATTCCTACCGAGCTGCCTATGTAAGTTGGATCTGAGCTATAATATTTCTGCCCATCCGTATTATAGTAATAGCCGGAAATATCCTCATCCAATGCTACTGTGGCGCTTTCATGTCCCGGATACTGTACGAGCTGACATGGAAGCCCGAGTGCATTCCAAAGCAGGTAGGAGAAGAAGATCGCGCGGTCTTCGCAGTCGTTCTTGTCATAGATGAAATTCTCCTCCAAGAAATATGGTTTTTCGAAACCATGGAAATCTTGATCGGTAGAATAATTGAATCCTTTGTGGAAAAGAGACATCAGAGAGTTGACTGCTTCGCGTTTGCTCATCCCTGAAAGTTGGTCCTTGAGTTGATCTACGATATCTTCACGAAGACGGCTGTCGATCCAAGACGATGCAAAGTCGCCCGTAGGCATCTGAGGATAATGATGGAGCAATTTCTGGATATTCTCGTTTACCTCACCCTTGACAGACAATTTGCCGTTTGTAAAAGTGAATGGCTTAGCCTTCATCGGGAGACTCAGACCGGTAAGACGAAGGTCGGAAGTCTTGCCAAGTGAGTTTGCCGGAAGATTGCAAGTCATCAGGCGCATTGAAACTCCGGGCTTCGGCGATGGGAAACCATCAGGATAGATTATGGTATACTTTCTTCCATCGATAGTCTGGGACATAGTTCCGTAGACCACTTTCTGGTCGAAAGGCATCATGACCATAAAAGTATCGTTGAGCTTGAGCAAGCGAGCATCATATCCCATATTAGAGAGAAGGAAATGCACAGCTGCAATTCTTGCAGAGGGGCTTGAATCCTTAAATCTCTGATTTACGTATGCTTCAGCCAACCGATAAGTGAGATATCCATTAAGTCCAAGTTGCTGTGCAAGGCCGAAGAGCTGGCGAGAAGTCTCAACTCCACCTTCCTGGGCTGCCATCTTGCTCCAATTAGCACCGGTTTCTTCCGGACCATTGAGAGTAGAAGCAATGTTGAAGTCGATCTGCGGGATAAAAGCCTCCATTCCGTAGAAATCAAACAAAAAATTGTTCTGATTCTTCGGTATGGTGAAGGTCTCTTCTGTAGCATATCCACTTTCATCGATTGCTCTCTGAAGGTCTTCCGGTTTCATCCTGCGGTCAGACATGTCGATGTTGACAATTCCAGACTCTCCGGGATTAGGAGCTGCTGTCTGTCCGGACAGAGATCCGAATGTGAATCCGGGGTCGGGCAGGCGAAGTACTGCACGCTCATAGTTGCTCTTGCCGGCAGCATCTGCTGACTTCAGTGCAGCTGCATTAGGACTCTGAGCCATAATAGAAGGGAAAGAGCCGCCTCCACCTTTGCCCGGAACATCTATCTTCATAGAAGGGTAGTCAAAGTCTGTGATTGACCCCTTTGCCAATTCCTTGCCGGGTTTTGCCGCGAGCACACCACCTGTAGATGCATCTCCAAATTTTGGTGTCGGAAGTTTTGCAACAGAGGGTTGCGGAGCCTGTTCGGGCTCTGCGGGTGTCTCGGGCAGCGTCTTGGGTTTAGGTTCGGTATAAGGGCTTTCTTCTTCCCAAAGAGGCTCAAACTCATGCCATTCTCCATTGAGAAAGTCGGCATAGTGCTCAAGTATCCTTGATTTGAAGTCGTTGTAGTCGCTAAATATCTGCTCACGGAATTTGTTGAATTCCGATGATGGAGATTGCGACACGCCGGATATTCCACCTAATAAAAGTGACGCTGATAATAATACGAAGCCTTTTTTCATTTATTATCTGTTGAATTTTTATTACTTATTTGTAGTGCTTGTCGATTTTCGGGGTTGCTGCCTTGAATGACGGCATGACCTGTCCTATTCCACTACCTCTATAGGTAGGATCTGAACTATAATATTTTATACCCTCAGTGTCATAGTAG
>CAMWQY010000393.1 GCA_947176355.1 uncultured Porphyromonadaceae bacterium | reverse complement strand
GTCTTGCCGCTTCCCGATGAAGCAGCCGCTATTAGAAACGAATTCTTTTTCATTGCCATGTCTTACTTAATATCTTACCATCGTCTGCTATCAGGACTGCATCTAATTTTCCTTTAAAAATCTTTGAGCAATGCAAATGACAGCGTCTTAAAAGCTCAGGGAAAAAGCGCATAGCATCGGCTTCGCTAAGAAGTGATGGAAGCTCCCTTGCGAGAGACAGATTGGCGATTGCCTCCTTGCAACCATACGAACAAACACATTCCTCAGCCAAAGACTTAAGGAAGTCTTTGTTTACCGTCACTTTATGGCTGTGTGTATCCATATTGCCTTCCGCGAGTTTCACCGCCTTTCCCAACATAAGTCCGATAATGAGGTGCTTGACTCCACACTCATCAGCAATCTTCATTGTCTCTCCGATAGCATTGCCATAATGGATAAAGGCTTGTTGAGACAACCCTGGAAAAAGAGCCTTCATATATTTCTCACTTTTGCCCCCGGAATTCACTATTACCTCTTCGCAACCGTTAGCCAAAGCCACATTCATCTCCCTTCGTAAGGATTCCAGAAACGCTTCGTGGGAGAATGGACGCACTATGCCGGATGTGCCTATAATGGAAACACCACCCACAACTCCGACCCTTGGATTGAAAGTCCTTTCCGCAAGTTCTTCTCCGCGCTCCAGAGACACCGTAACGTCAAGTCCACCATCGTATAGAGCCGAAAGTTCAGCTCCCATCATCGAACGCGGAACCGGATTGATAGCTGCTTCACCGACTGGAAGTCCGAGTCCCGGCAAAGTTACAGTCCCTATTCCCTCTCCGCCAAGGAAGCGGATTCCATCATGCTCCGCAAACGATACTTTGACAGATATCAAAGACTTGTCGGTCACATCCGGATCGTCTCCCGCATCCTTGATTACACTTGCGATAGCTGAATTGCTTTCGATCGCGATTGACTCAACGGGCATATGAAGAGTCTCACCATCCGGTATCTTGAAGTCAATGTCTCTCACCTTTCTTCCGGTCAATAGCGCTACAAGGGCAGCCTTTGCAGCTGCTGTGGCACAAGAGCCTGTAGTGAAACCTGTATGCAAGGGATAAAATTCAGGCAATACCCTCTCAATCTCTCGTCGCAGTCCATGCCGGCCATCAACGACTAAGAATTTATCCGACAGTTTCGGACGCTTTACTACAAAAACCTTTATCCCATGACGCTCAGCAGACTCAATCTTTTCCATAAAGCCACCGCTCTCTCCGCTTTCCTTAGTAATCAGCGCATCCGGCTGAATAGTCTGAACCAAAGAATCCACCGAAGAGTCATCATAATATACCAGTCTATTAATATGAAATCCTTCTTCTGTAGCCATTTCAACAGACTCATCGCGTCTCAGTATACGAAACCATGTCTCATGCCTGCTCCAATATGGTTTTAGCTTTTTGATAGTCTGCACACCGGTTAGCGCAAGAAGTCTTTTGATCCCGGCGCTCTCCATGAGTTTAACTGCATCTTCAAAATCATCACACCACACAGTGTTTGCATAGTCAACGGAAGGATACCTGCGCTCAAACCTTATGACCGGAATGCCCAGTTGATGGCTTGCCTTGTCAACAGTGGAATGCAAAGAAGAGGCAAACGGATGCGCCGCATCAATTATCAGACGTATGGCATTGGATCTACAAAAGTCGACCATGTCCGACTCTGTCATAGCGCCATATATATGCTCACCATGTGCACATTCTATAGTCTGAACATCACCTCGCGTAGAGTAGAAATAGTGTCCGGCACCTTCATCAAGTGTCTCTACTGCTATCCTTCCTTCCGTAGTTCCTCCGAAAACAAGTATCATTTCCTGAAAAGATGCTTGAAACTGTCATTGTAAAGGCGTGACAGACCTTCACGATTGTCTATAGCCTCGCCTACAACAAGAAGAGTAGTCAATGTGAGCTTATTATCATGAACTATCTTTGCCAAATCCTTAAGCTGACCACGATAGATTTTCTCTTCTTTCCAAGTCAGCTTGTAGCAAGCAGCTACAGGAGTCTCCGGGGGATATGCCATCAAAAGCTCCCTCTGCACATCATCTACGATTCCAGCGCTGAGATAAATGCACATGGTGCTCTGCGAAGCTGCAAGTTTATGAAGCTGCTCTTTTTCCGGCATCGGAGTGCGTCCTTCCCCTCTCGTAAGTATAATGGTCTGCACTTTCTCAGGAATAGTAAACTGAGATTTCAAAGTGGCTGCCGCTGCCTGGAATGATGAAATGCCCGGTGTGATATGGTAGTTCATGCCATATCGGTCGAAGTAAGCCATCTGTTCTTGAATCGCACCATATATGCAAGGGTCGCCTGTATGAAGACGAACCACGAGTTTGTCTCTATCATAAAACTCCTTCATCAAAGCAAACTGCTCTTCAAGATTCATTGAGGCAGAACTTCTCACCACGCAACCCGGCTTGGCATAATAAGTCAATTCTATAGGAACAAGACTTCCGGCATACAAGATAAGGTCGGCTTGTTCAAGGAATCGCTTTCCCCTTACCGATACGAGTTCAGGATCTCCAGGACCTGCCCCGACTATCTCAATATGACCTCCACGCAAGGCTCCTTTATCAAGAG
>CAMWQY010000392.1 GCA_947176355.1 uncultured Porphyromonadaceae bacterium | reverse complement strand
CATGAGTTGGTGCAGGAATTGGTGATATACATCGGAATATACATGGATATTGTCTTTCCGAACCTCTCCTGCGTATAGTGTCGGCTGAGCGTTGCCATATTCTCGAGATATGGCTCAGCGGCAGGAGAGATGAGCGCCATAAAATCATCGATGTCCGGATTCCTTTTTGTTAGGGCACGCTCTACGTCGGATGCAGTCTTCGACATTATCCGACTTGTGGTATCCTGCCAGTCGTAGGTATCTAATACTTCTGAAAACATCAGCTTAAGAATGAAGTTAAAGGACTGCTTGCGACAGCAAGGTCTGATTTTATTCCAAGTCCCGCCATATATGCTTCCCTACCGGCTTCTACCGCTTTTGCAAAAGCACGCGCCATAGCTACCGGATTTCCGGCTATAGCGATGGCAGTATTTACCAGTACCGCATCTGCACCCATCTCCATCGCTTCCGCTGCGTGAGAAGGAGCCCCAAGGCCGGCATCAACCACAACCGGCACTTTACTTTCAGCTATTATAATCTCGATCATATCTTTTACAACCAGACCTTTGTTTGTGCCGATGGGAGCTGCGAGTGGCATCACTGCGGAAGTTCCCGCTTCTTCCAGAAGCTTGCATAGTACCGGATCAGCTTGTATGTAGGGAAGTACGATGAAGCCATCCTTAGCCAGTTCTTCAGTTGCTTTAAGAGTCTCAATCGGGTCCGGCAGCAGGTATTTGGGGTCTGGATGGATTTCCAGTTTGATGAAATCAGTCTCGAATGCCTCGCGGGCGAGCCGGGCTGCCAAGATGGCTTCCTTTGCATTGCGGACTCCAGAGGTATTAGGCAGAAGCTGTATGCCGGGCAGCAAAATGTGTTTGAGCATATCGTCCTCATTGTTGTCGGTGTCAATTCTTTTGAGGGCAACGGTCACCATCTCTGAGCCTGAAGCTTTAATGGCATCAGCCATAAGCTGGTTGGAACTGAATTTTCCGGTGCCGACGAAGAGACGGCTATTAAATTCCTTTCCCCCTATCATCAGTTTTTCCATAATCTTATTATTTCTTTAGTAGTAAATTCTTTATCTTCAGAATTGAGTAATAATCCTGAGACTGCGATTCCATCTACTCCTGTCTGTCGAAGTGCCGGGAGGTCTTCTAAAAGGATGCCTCCTATGGCTGCCACCGGAATCGTAATGTCATGACTCCTGCAATACTCCATTATCCGTCGGTATCCTTCGATTCCGAGTATAGGGGAGAGGCCCTTTTTCGTTGTGGTGAAGCGGAATGGTCCCAATCCGATATAGTCGGCACCGGCTTCATACACAAGATGTATGTCTTCTTCGGTATTGGCGGTAGCTCCTATGATCTTTTCAGGTCCGAGTCTCTTCCTTGCATCTCTCAGAGGCATGTCTTTTTTGCCGAGGTGCACTCCGTCAGCTACGGTTTTATTGACTAAATGCACTCTGTCGTCGAGAATAAACGTTGCGTTATATTTCCGGCAAATAGGAAGGATTCTCATTGCCGTTTCTGTAAATTCATCGTCAGATGCATCTTTCATTCTTAGCTGTACCCAACGGCATCCGCCTCGGAGTACTTTTTCAACACCTGCATCGGTATGAGTTATATATTGTAGTGTTTCCATTCTTGGTTTCCAAGCCTCGGAAAGCATAGCGGCTCCTTCAAATCCTAATCCTTCAAGTTCATGAAGGCGCGAGAACGTCACTCCCCCCAAGGCGTATACGTTTTTTAGATGTTTACTTTTCAGTGTTTCCGGAGAGAAACGGCTTTTATATCCCGGTTTCGAAATGCTGTCGAAGATTGGGCTCAGGGTGAGGTAGTCGAGATCAGAACAGTTTCCGAGTTCTTCAATTGAGTGGCAGCTACGGCTTATAAGTCCGTTCCATTCGTCGGGTGGTAGGGTATTCCTGCAGTTTAGGTGTACTCCGCCCAGACCATAGCTAACAGCAAGGTCAAAATGGTCATGAAGTGAGATATTGGGACGGTATTTTTCGGGCAGCTTCTCAATGAGTTCGGCTAACTGTTCTCGTGTGGCTTCCGGTTTGCGTATATGCACACGATGCCATCCGCAGTCAATAAGACGGCAGATAGCAAGGTCTTCACCTTGCCGGAAATCCGGAGTCGTAATGGCTATGAGTTTCATCAGCCGCCGCAGACTGCAGTGATAACGGTAATTTGATCTCCTTCGGCAAGAAGAGTGCTGTTCCAGTTCACTTTTCTTACTACTTTATCGTTTACCGCCACTGCCACGCCGGGCTTGAGTGACTGAAGTTCGTTGAGCAGTTCTTCGACTGTCAATCGGTCGGAATCCGTAAAGAATTCCTTTTGGTTTACAAATAGTTTCATAAAAATCTCCTTTCGTCGGTATTATCCGCTTCAAGTTCATAGGGTATAATCTCAGCCTCTATTCAGGGTCTGAATAGCGACACCCCTGTTTATAATATTGATCAAGATTGAAAGCACTCGTGCTTTCAAATCATCGGCAAAGTTAATACAAAAAATCTATTCAGACAAATAAATCCGCAAAATTTGCGAGAATAAGGAAAAAAACGTATCTTTGCATTAAAAAGAGGAAATATGGCAGATACAGTGAAATATCCGATAGGAGAGCAGGACTTTAAGTCTCTTATA
>CAMWQY010000391.1 GCA_947176355.1 uncultured Porphyromonadaceae bacterium | reverse complement strand
AAGAATAATCTCGAACAGACCCGTGCCGGAGGTAATGAGTTTATCATCTCCAACTACGAAGAAAGTCAGCGTAAACTCGACAAGGCAAAGATTACTGAGAGTCAACTTAAACAGGAAATCAAAAAACTCGATAACCGAATTCACCGTTATGATGTCCAGATTCAGCAAGAGCCTGATTTGAAATACGACACTCTCGTAAAACTCAAACCATTCTTCGAGAAAGT
The DNA here is from genome assembly GCA_947176355.1 of uncultured Porphyromonadaceae bacterium. GTDB lineage: Bacteria > Bacteroidota > Bacteroidia > Bacteroidales > Muribaculaceae > Lepagella. Next base: position 2,410 of record CAMWQY010000391.1, on the reverse strand, counting down.
CGCAGACTCTTTGCTTAAAAAGAAGAAAGCTCAGATTGAGAGCGAGATGCAACAGCAACTTAACCGCTTGCTCGTATCGTATAAAGGACACATCGGGCGCGTAGAATTGAGCGACAGTATGGAAAATTTCAATATCAGGATTTTCCACACTAAAGGAAACCAAATCTCACTCAATCAGCTTAACGCTGCCTCTAAGCAGATATTTATTCAAGTTCTTCTGAAAGTACTTCGCAACCTCGGCGACTATAATCCGCCTGTTATGATTGATACAGTAATGGGGGTACTCGATAATGAAAGCCGCGAAATGCTCTTTGAGGAATACTTCCCCAACCTTGCAGAGCAGACTATCCTGTTATGTACCACTTCTGAGGTTCGTCCTGACAGCGATTATAAGAAACTCGAAGCCTTTATATCCAAGACTTATACACTAAATCGAGATGTAGAAGAACAAAAAACTACCGTCAGCGACGGCTATTTTGGAATCGAATTAAATCAGTAACGCCATGCCACTACAATTTGGAGATATTTACGTCCCTGAAAACTTCAATACGGAGTTTGCACCGCTCAAAGATAAGATTGAATCGCTTATCAATCTTTCACGCTCTGCCGGCAATGAGCGTCGCTATGCTATTCCAAACAATAAGCTGATGCGTATTTGTTTGCTCGTGGGTCTGTCTACGCCAGGCAAACGCGATGAAACGATTGTTGAAACGATGAAGCTACAAACCGGTAACCGTTTTGTGCCGAGCTTCTTTACACATCAAGAATTGTCGCCGCTATATTCGGCTCTAATCAAATTACGCTATCACGATTCTTCGCTTGACCTGTCGAACAATCGTGTTCTGTCACGAATTATCGGTGCTGAAATGTATCGCGGACGCGATTTATTACTCACGGATAACAATCTCGAAAACTATCTCTTTTCGCAAGGCGGAGGCAGAGCTGCTCTCACAAAAGATATACCGGCTCTCAATCTGCTTATCGGCAACTATGGGGATGCAGAGATGGAAGCCACACTTGACATCAATAGCCGTGCCATAACCAATGCTCAAATCATAATTGCCGGAGCAACCGGCTCCGGTAAGACTAATCTTCTTGCCGTTCTGATGCAGCAGATTCGCGCTCTTTCCTCCGAAAGCGCATATCCGGTCAACTTCCTCTTGTTTGACTATAAAGGTGAGTTCAGCGACATTCAGAATAATCACTGGCTCTCAAACTTCGACGTTGACCGTTCTTGTATACTCGACCCGATAGAAAGACCGTTACCGTTCACTCCCTTTAAGGATTTTACCAATCGTCCAATCAACGAAATAAATCTTTACTCGACCGAAATGGCTTCGGCTCTCGCTTCGCTCGACCGACTTTCGCCAAGTTCAAATATGAGCAACCGACTGAGCGAGGCTATCGTGGAATGTTATAAGCGGACTAACGGTGCGCCTATCACATTCACGGATATGCTCAAAGAGTATCAGTCGAAAATGAAAGATCCGGATAAGGACGATTCTATCTCGTCTATTCTGAAACAACTTGACCGAGCCAATATATTTGATACGGAAGATAAGGCTGACCTTGTAGGCGATAGCTTCATAGTCAAGATGGACAGCTACCCAAAGGACGGTCCGATAGCAAAAGCAATCGTGTATTTCCTGATGTCGAAACTCAACAACATCTATGAGCAGCTTGACAAACAAGCCGTCAATGATGATGTAGTGCAAATTCGCCACTTCTCGATTATCGACGAGGCTCACTATATGTTGAGCTTCGACAATCGCCCGCTTCGCAATTTAATTGCGGTCGGACGCAACAAGGGATTGTCAATCATTCTTGCTACGCAAAATATGGCTGACTTCAAAAATAAGGGCTTCGATTTCTACGCTAACGCGCAGTACCCTTTAATTATGAAGCAGCAGACAATCGACGACAAGGTTATCAAAGACCTATTCGGTGTGAGCGGTCAGGAACTACACGACATCCGCACCGCCATTGCCGGTTTGCAAAAGGGAGAGTTAATAATAAAAGACCAAATGGCTTTTGCCCTCGGCATGGGAAACAAATACAAGAAAATCAACGTAACACACCTCATATAATAGATATAATGGGTAATCTCTGAGCATGATTCTCTCAGACCTTCACATCCTCAATAAAGCAAGTCAATTACGACTTGCTTTATTCATCTTAATATATACTATCCTTTTCCAGTTCAAAAAATCTTTTCATCCTTTGAAATCTCCAAAGTTTTTCTTAACTTTGTGGAGTAGAAGCATTATTACGATTTAATAAAAAACATAGCAAATGGCTAAAGGAAGCGTCATCACAACCCATCTTGTAGATGGTGATCCACAGGGAATCCGAAGGGTATTCATCAAGAATAAGACATGCGAGATGTATATAATTCCTCGTACTCTTCTTT
>CAMWQY010000390.1 GCA_947176355.1 uncultured Porphyromonadaceae bacterium | reverse complement strand
TGCGGACTTGCCTTTGAAAGAGTATGCCTGTTACATACTCGACAAATAAAAACTGCCATTGGAATTTCCGGAATAAAAGCCGACCTCTATTCTTGGTTTGTCAAGAAAAATGACGAGCATCCCGGAGTGCAAATCGACCTGATAATCGACAGGGCGGACAATATGGTAAATATATGCGAAATGAAGTATGCACCGAAAGGATTCCGACTAACTAACAGCGAACTCAAAAAAATCCAAACACGTATAAGCACCTTCGAGCTATATGCACCTCGGAACAAAGCCATACAGCCTATCCTCATAACTTCCAACGGAACAATCGCAAACAACAACTCTTTTGAAATACCACTACAGGTAGTTGGAGAACAACTATTCCTCCCATAAACTATAGTAAATCAAATAATTGAATCGAATTATGGCTAAAAGTAGGATAAAAAGTCCACTTTTAGCCATAATTCGATTCAATTGAGAATCTTTTAATAAACCAGATGGGACTTCATGACCGCCATCAGCTAATATTTTTTAGTTAATCTTTGTTAAAAATTTGAATTGTCAGAATTATTTTGTAATTTTGCATTCCCACTTATCATAATGGTGGTAAGCGAGATGGAAAAAGCATTATATATGACGAAGTCTGTTGACTACGTGAATAAAAATTAACAAAAACATAACAATTTGTAAAAATTATCGTTCCCTAATAGCCCCCGGAGGCAAATGAACATAGAACCTGATTAGAATTTAATTTATACCTAACATACGAATTGATGCAAACTATTAAAAAGATTTCGAATCGCCTTGGGGCATCAGCTCTAAAATGCATGATGCTTATGGCGTTTGTCCTGAGCGGAATCTCCGCACAGGCAGCGATTGTCAAAGGTACGGTGACCGACGAGGCTGGAGAGCCCTTGATCGGAGCAACCGTCATGGTAGCCGGCTCAAGCACCGGAACTGCAACCGACTTTGACGGCAACTTCTCCATCGACGTGGAGCAGGGCAAGACAATCCATGTTTCTTACGTAGGCTACCTCTCACAGGACGTGAAAGTGAAAGGCAACGACCTTAAGATCGTCCTAAAAGAAGACAACGCCCTTCTTGACGAAGTGGTAGTAGTCGGCTACGGCACAATGAAGCGCAAGGACCTCACCGGCTCCATCACTACTGTTAACTCAAAGGAACTCAACGTGGGTGCCTACACCGATCCGGGTCAGTTGCTTCAGGGTAAGGTGCCGGGACTCGTGGTAGTGCAGAACTCCGACCCCAACGGCGGCGTGAACTCACTTACTCTCCGTGGTGCCTCCACACTTAACGGATCCACCGAACCCCTTTATGTGGTAGACGGTATTCCGGGCGTAAACCTCAACCTTATTCCGCCGAGTGAGATTGAGAGCATTGACGTGCTCCGCGATGCATCCGCAACCGCCATCTACGGTTCAAAGGCCGCCAACGGTGTCATAATCGTGACTACGAAACGCGGTGCCGACGGTCCGGCACGTGTGACATATTCAGGCTACGTATCCTGGGAGCGAATCGCCAACGACCACAAGATGATGAGTGGCGACGAGCTGCGCAGATATGCAGAGGAGAACAACATTCATATTCCCAACGACCGCGGTGAGAATACCAACTGGGCTGATGAAGTGCAGCGCACCGGTTTTGCCACTAACCATGACATTGCGATATCAGGCGGCAACAAGACTACCACTTACAACGTATCCATCAACTATATCAAGCGTGACGGTATCATTAAGGGTGTAGGCAACAATCTCTTCACAGGCCGCTCATATGTAGAGACCAAGACACTCAAGGAGCGTCTTACACTCGGTGTCGGGATCAACGGCAACATCCGTAAGGAATGGGGTGTGCCACGTGGCATAGAAGGGGGATCTGTATATGAAGGTATGTATTACTACTCTCCTCTCGTGCCGGCTACCAACGAGGACGGCAGCTGGTATTCAGACAAGACTATCTCACAAAACTATAATCCTCTCTCACTCATCTACGAGAATCAGTCGATGGCAACGATGAAGCGACTTCAGTTTACAGGCAAGGCCTCACTGAAGATCATCGAAGGACTTTTCCTCAACGCCAACTTCGCATACGAGACTGAAAACTACCACTACAAGGCCTACACCTCCACCCAGTCGCAGAACAACACACGCCACGGCGAGGCAGAGCGTAATGTCAAGGACCATTGGAGCAAGCTGATGGAAATCTACGGCAACTACGACAAGGAGTTCGGAGAAAACCACAAGCTCGCACTTATGGCCGGTTACTCATGGGAGGATAGAAAACGTGACGACGGTTTCGGAGCCAAAGGTTATAACTTCTACGACGACACCCTCAAATGGTATGACATAGGAATGGCAAACAGCTGGGATACAGACCCTGTATGGGGAAATCTTGAAAGCCATACGAGAATGATCTCCTTCTATGGCCGTGTCAACTACTCCCTGATGTCTAAGTACCTCTTCCAGGCTGCTATCCGCCGCGACGGTGCATCCACATTCGGATCAAACAACAAATGGGCTACTTTCCCATCCGCTTCTATTGCATGGCGTATCTCCCAGGAGAATTTCCTCAAAGACAACAACTGGCTCACCGATCTTAAGATCCGTGCCGGTTGGGGACAGAGCGGTAATGCACAGGGCTTCGATATCTATAC
>CAMWQY010000389.1 GCA_947176355.1 uncultured Porphyromonadaceae bacterium | reverse complement strand
CATTCGGACGCGTAAGCAGCCCGACATTTCCCTTGCAATGTATCACAGCCGGACAATCACCCCCTATCTTCTTTAGCCGATCTGGAAATGCCGTCACATGCCATGGAATAGACACGACATCCTGCTCCTCCTGACGGTCAAGCAACTCATTGACCTTATCGAGCATATCCTCCAAGTCAGGATTCTCTTCCAGCATCCGGTCGAAATCATCCAGATGCAACTTCCTTATCTCCGCATCCTTCATCCCGAAAGCCTGCAGAGCCATTATTTCATCCACATTAAGCTGTTCCATAACTTCTAAATATTTTAGACCGCAAAGATACAGCTTTTTCCCCTCAATAAAATTTAATATCTTGATTAAGGCCCCATCTCACATTTACTGAGCCCCCACCTCCTCTGCGAACTCTGCGTGCTCCCGACATCGGAAAGACATCATAAATGCAATTATGGGCAGAAAAAAATATAAGGTGGTTTCAGCATCCATAAGATTTATAGTGGCATGGCGCCAAAAAAAATGCTACCCATGAAGAAAATGAACATGCAGTATTGCTCGTAGATCTGAATTTATTCAAAGTAAGGATCGATTGAGCTATATACCCAATCAGTGCAGCTCCAGCCTATTCTGTGGGTTTTGACTATCAGAGAGCTCATAATATCCTTATATTCATTCTCCAGTCCGCTACTTACCAACCATTTCGAGAATCTTCCGAAGTTAGCCACAAGTGACCTTACAAACGATTCCGAATGATAATATTTTGATCCATAATTACAAAGTAATGTCAGCAGATACACCATCATATCAGCCACAATATGAGGGTCGCGCACTTTTGCAGTGAAGTCCTTCATTATATCATTGATCTTTGTAAATTTCAACTTTAACACCGGGTCTCCATTAGGCCGAAATACTTTTGAATAGATCGCCCTTTGAGTTTTCTCCACCAACTTATTTACATCCGGATTAAGGAAAAAATCAAGATATTCTTTGGCGGGTTTCACATCGGAATAAATATCCAATACGAACTCCTCCAGATGCTCCCTATCCAACTCCTGAATATATTTCTTCAACTGGGCCTTCGACATAATCAATTATTCAAGTTTGATTACCGAGTCCTCTTTACAAAGTAGACTCAGTAATGTATTTTTTCCAAAATTACTCAAATCTTCCCTAATTTCCAAAAGAATCTCCAAGAATATTTGTTGGTTGGGTTGCCATACGAGGTAAGAGAACCCTTTCATTGATTCATACGTTATAATAACAAAAAAGCAATACTATGGAAAGAAAAGAACTCATCGACATTATAGCCGCTAAAGTAGCGGAAGTTATTGAAAACCCGGGATTCTGGGGAGAAGACCCGCAGATAAGCATAATCCCAACGACTCTGTTGGTTGGCATAGAACGACACAAAGATGCCGACCGATCAATTGCATTCAGCGACTACGCCATTGAAGAAGACGCAGTGGAAGATGGCGACTATTCGGAAGATGCAGCTGATTTCCAATCAGCGTCTGACCCTGATCTCTACCCGGTCGGCACATTGATCGACTATGTCAACAAGAAACCGGATTTGAAAAAAATCTCCAGACTGGTAGATGACTACATTCCTCAGCGGGAGGAAAACCTTTATGCAGAGTAAATTGAAATAATTGACCATTTATATACAGCCATACAGACTATTGATTAGTTTGTATGGCTCTTTTTATTCCATTATATAGCCGATTTGTATTCTTTTTGACGCTTCCCTTGTCAGATAAATATATTATTCTTAATTTTGCACTCTCTTGTTGCATCTGCAGCGAATAATACCGCATTATCGTAAAGTTGCAATTATGATTAGTCATCTATATTTTAAGATATGAAAAAACTCTTAACCTCCATTCTCTCGATTCTCATCTGTGCCTCTGTTTCAGCACAGACTACCAAATATTCCGCATCAATGGTTAAATCTCATGGTAAGGAATGGTCTGCCGACAAAGCGTGGGATTATGTGAGCGGGCTTGTTGCCAAAACCATCCTTATGTATTGTGACCAGTATCCCGACGACGAGCTCTCAGCTCAAGCCTACGGATGGTGTAAGACCTATGCTGACAATGCCATAGATGCAAAAGGGAACTTCTACAACTTCAAAAAGGGTAGCCTCGACAATATAGCCTCAGGCAAAGTGCTATTCGACCTCTATACCCGCGAATCATCAGTTGATCCAGTTGCCGCTGATCGCTATCGCGTGGCTGCCGACTTCCTTTACAACTATCTCCGATATGAATATAAGCGCATAAAGCTCACCGAGGGGAGAGACTGTTTCATTCACAAGGATTCATATCCCGACCAGATGTGGCTTGACGGACTCTATATGGGAGCTGCATTCTATGCTGAATATCTTGCCACATTTGCACCTGACGATTCCGAGGCATGGTCTGACATAGCCTTGCAGTTCACCACCATACACCGCCATACCTACGATGCTCAGACACAGCTGAATTATCACGGATGGAGTGCCAATCCGTCGGATGCCAATTCTTTTTGGGCAAACCCCGGCGATCCTTTCAAGGGATGCAGCAAGGAATTCTGGGGGCGAGGTATGGGATGGTATGCTGCTGCATTGGTGGATGTGTTGGATTTTATGCCGCGTGAGCATCCTGATTACGAAACAATAGCAGAAATTTTCGCCCAAGT
>CAMWQY010000388.1 GCA_947176355.1 uncultured Porphyromonadaceae bacterium | reverse complement strand
GGACTTACTGAATCCAATTCTCCTTTGACGAAGAATATGGATGGCGGGCAAGACGGATGTTTCGTAGATGAGCGGTGTTATGGTTCCTACATTCATGGAATCCTGGATAACCCGGTGGTATTGGATTACATATTGGCTCCATATAGGACCCGGAATTCTATGACTGATTTTGATTATCATACATTCAAGGAGTCGCAGTATGATGCCCTTGCCGCATGGCTAAGGAAATACGTTGATATTGAAAGGCTTTATAAAATAATGATGGATCATGATTGACGGACATGGTGATGATGTTTTCCGCTATGGCGGAAATGTAAAGGTGAATTTCAGCACAAATATCCATCAGGGTGTAGATCATTCAGGATTGATGAGGCATCTTGCCTCTTGTCCTCGACTTCTGTCCAATTATCCTGAACCTGAACCGGTCAGCGTAGAGAAGAAGCTCAGTGAGACCATTGGTATTCCGGTCGATGACATAATAGTAACGAATGGAGCTACCGAAGCGATCTATCTTATTGCACGTAAGATGCAAGGATCAAGGTCTGCCGTTGTAGTCCCGACTTTTCGTGAATATCAGGATGCCTGCGCTATGTATGCGCACACCGTTAGGTTCATCCCGGAATGCGAAGTGTTGAATGGAGCATTTGTTGACTTAAAACCTAATTTGGCATGGCTGTGTAATCCTAATAATCCTACCGGTAGGGTATTTAATAGGGAAGTTCTTCTCAATATAATTGATACTTGCTCTGAGACTCTTTTTGTAGTTGATCAAGCCTATGCGGACTATTCTGTAGGGGATGTCCTTGAAGTCTCGGATGTATTGTCGCGTAAAAACGTGATCATGCTTCAGTCGCTTACCAAGCAGTTTGCTGTCCCGGGACTTCGAATAGGATATGCTGTAGCTCCGTCAGAAATAATATCCGGACTCCGTATAATGCGTATGCCTTGGTCGGTGAATTCTTTTGCTATCGAGGCATCCCATTATCTTTTGGAGCATAGGAAAGACTATTCTATTGATAGGTATCAGCTCCATGAAGAAGCTTTGGGCATGTCTAAGGCTTTACGTCGTCTTGGGATTGAATGTCAGGATACGGACTGTAATTTTATCCTTTGCAGGTTGCCTGAAGGAAACGCCTCTCAACTGAAGGAATGGCTTATGCACAGGTATGGCCTGCTTATCAGGGATGCATCTAATTTCGAGACTCTGGACCATGCGTATTTTCGTGTCGCGGCTCAGGACCATGAAAGTAATGAACTGCTTATAAAATGTATTGAGGAATGGATGTCATTGTAAACCTCTCTCCGTTGCTGATAGGATGGATTATGGACCTTATGTTTGGGGATCCTGTCAGGTTGCCCCATCCTGTGGTATGGTTTGGAAAGGCTATATCAGGACTTGAACATCTTTTCAATAAGGGACCTTACAGAAAAATCAAAGGAGCAATAGTTGCACTCTTCCTTATCATTGGTGTGTTCGCAGTGACTTGGCTGTTCTTAAGGTTGCTCTCGTCAGTATGGTGGCTTGATATTGTGGTGCAGTCGATATTGGTGTTTTACTGTCTTGCCGGTACTACGCTTATTCGCGAAGTCAGAATGACCTTTGTTGCGGTTGATGAGTCCCTTGAAGCCGGTCGTAGACAGGTCGGAAGGATTGTTGGCAGAGATACTTCAGGACTTTCCGCACAGGAGATACGGACCGCTGCGCTTGAGACATTGGCTGAGAATCTTAGCGACGGAGTAATCGCTCCCCTATTCTGGTATGCCGTTTTAGGCGTGCCGGGCATGATGGCTTATAAGATGGTAAATACGCTCGACTCGATGATCGGATATCGAAACTCCCGATACAAGGATTTCGGTTGTGTTGCAGCCCGTATCGACGATGTTGCCAATTATATTCCGGCAAGGGTGACAGCGTTTCTGATGGTAGTGTTATCCGGTAGTTTGAGTCTGTTGCGTTTCGTCAGAAAATATGGAAGCCGGCATCTGAGTCCCAACAGCGGCTATCCGGAGGCGGCTTTGGCAGGCATTCTTGACTGCCGTTTCGGGGGTCCGCACGATTACTTCGGTGAAAATGTCGACAAACCCTTCATCGGAGAACACCATAGGGATTTCACCACTCTTGACGCGACAAAAGCCATTTGCATAAACCGCCGTGTCGAAATCTTTGCTGTATTCCTGACCATCCTTGTCAGATGGTCAATTCTATTACTGAGCCGAATGGCGGAATATTCCTGAACAGGGCGTCGTAATCTTGTCCTGTAAAGATGTTGAGCGCGTGCACGAGGATACCTCCGTGCGTGAATACCGCTACGTTGGACGCGGGCGCCGCTTCGCTGCGTAGGGATTCTATGAAGTCAATGAAGCGACTCCTTTGCTGCATCGCTGATTCTCCTCCTGTCGGGGAGACGTTCATGTAGTCGTCAAACCATTCCTGAAGCCTCGGGTCCTTTATCTCATTGAAGTCCTGCATTTCCCATTCTCCGAAATTCATTTCAATGATGCGTCCATCAGATATGGCATCAGGGAATCCGCAGTAAGAGGCGAGTTTCCGGCAGCGGCTTAGCGGGCTTGTGAAGACTTTGTCAAAAGAACAGGATTTCAGTTTTTCGGCTACTTTCTCTGCTTCCTGTGGAAATGTATCTGCCAGTTTCACATCCGTATGTCCGTAGCATATTCCTCG
>CAMWQY010000387.1 GCA_947176355.1 uncultured Porphyromonadaceae bacterium | reverse complement strand
ACAGGCAAAGTAAGCTCAGATTTTGTCTGACTATTATATGTAGGATTAGCTACGATTGAGTTGGCGTAGCCAGCCTCAGCCTCCGAAACTCCGGGGACGAGGGAAAACAGATGTGCGGTGCCCCAGAAGCATCCGCCTGCTAAATAAATTATCTTGTTCATGCCAATATAACGAGATAATAAGTGGTCTTGTTGCATTGTTGATAAATAATTGGGGATTGTGTATGTGGATTATAATTATTAACTTTGCTAAAAACTTTAATAGCGATGAGAGATTTTGAAAAGACCATAGGGAATATGGCTGATAAGCTGAAGACTGCTTTTATTGGATCGATCGACAAAGAGGGATATCCAAATATCAAAGCTATGCTTCAGCCAAGGAAGCGTGAAGGAATCAAGGTATTTTATTTCACAACCAACACGTCATCTTTAAGAGTGGGACAGTTTCTTGAAAATGATAAAGCTTGTGTTTATTTCTGCGACAACCGTTTCTTCAGAGGGGCATTGCTTCGTGGAAGAATGGAGATCCTTACCGATGCCGCAAGCAAGGAAATGATATGGAAAGAAGGTGACACAGAATATTACTCTGAAGGAGTTACTGATCCGGATTACTGTGTCTTGAAATTTACAGCCATATCAGGACGATTCTACAGTAATTATAAATCGGAAGATTTTGAAATCTAATATGAGAAAAAAGTGTCTGTTCATACTTTCTATTATTTTACTGTTATGGTCATGCAATGGCACTGATAGTCAACAAGAGAGTCTGGATAAAATATACAAAATATCAGATTCCAATCCTACTCTTGCTTTAATGATGCTCGACAGCATTGGCAAGACCAATATGTCGGATAACGCAAGACATTTCTATGACTTTCCTCTAAAACGTATTAGGAAACTTCCCCCAATAATAAATTGAAATATAGTTATTCTAAGCAATATGGACATAAAGAAATAATCCGAGGCAGGTACCACAGATACAGATAAAAGATTGTTACTTTCCTCTACAAGCTTGGATAGCTTATGCCGGTGTCCAACTCCTTCCGATGCGTTTGCAAATTTGTAAACCGGGCTGCGACGCACCACAAAGTTAATTACATTGCACCGGAAGGTATATCGTGCAGTCTATAGGACTGCTTTCGATTCGAGTGTTTTCAGCTTTTCGTCCATTTCCTTCTCCTTCTCGAGTCCTTTGAGATATATGTCGATGAAGTCCTCCTGTTTTGAGAGCATGTGCCATACGGCTACAAGAATTTTTCTGGCAATGGCTACCTGTATCTTCATCTTGCTCTTTTTCTTGACCGTTGTCTGGACATAACTGAAATTTGAGAAGAAGCAGTTCCGGGTTCTTGATGCGACCCATGATATTTCTATGAGAATCTGACGTAGATACCTGTTGCCATGTGTTATCCTGCGACATTTATACCGTCCGTTGCTCACATCGTTTCTTGGTTTGAGTCCGCACCATCCCACAAGCGCAGCGGCCGTGGCAAACATCCTCATGTCCACACCGGTTTCCGCAATTATGGCTGTGGCGGCGCGTTCCTTGACACCGGGTATGGTCTGAAGACGTTTGTATTCAACGGGGAAATGAGCCTCGCACAAAGCTGTCAGCTGTCTCTGGCATTCTTGGCTCTGACGGTCATAAATGGCTATCAGCTCCCAATATTGTCCGATTACCGTTATGTCGGTATCGGAGAATGAGCCCGTAACAGCGGCGAGAATGTTCTCGATTCCATGCCTGTTTACTATGCGCCCGTGTATGTTTTTCACAAGCTCCTCAGGATCGGTGCATCCTCCTGAGATTGCCTCCACGGCCTTACGGTAGCTTTTCCCGTTGATTGTGGTCACATAGTTGCTGAGACGGAAACCGCATCTCTGCAAGGCGGCATCCAGCTTGTTGGAATAGTAGGCGGTGTCTTCCTGAAGATCGCAGATCCGACGGTTGAGCTTACGCATGTCCTGGACTACAGGCTCGGGAACGAAACTTCCCTTGATAAGGTCCTTGAGAAGGCATTCGGCTATCCACTGGGCATCCTTGACGTCGCTCTTACGGCCGGGAAGCTGTTTTATGAAATAAGGGTTTACAAGCTTGAGCTCCATTGATCCGCAAAGTTCGTTCCACACCGGAATCCAATAGACCGCCGTGCTCTCCATGGCAGCCTCGGTGACTCCGTGTTCAAGCATATCCACACACATCTGACGTAGCTCCGGGGTAAGGACTCCGTAGGTATTCTCAAAAATTATCGTGCCTCCCTGTTGCATAATACAAAGATATATGCTATCTTTGTGGACGTCAAGGCCGGCTACTGTTCTTGTTCTGTCCATATTGTATTAATTAGAAATTTCCTCCAAATTAACAAAATTGTGACAATGAGCACGCAGGAGGGGACAGAAAAACATGTCGACCTTGATTTTTTTATCCTGCCGGTGTAGAAAGCTCAGGATTTTTATCTAAATTTGTAGTATGAATAACTCAACGCATATACCTCTTGTCTCATCATCGCAAGACAACGAAATAATACTCTATCAATCAGAAGATGACAATGTCAAACTTGAAGTTCGGCTTGAGAATGACACTGTATGGCTCAACCGCCAACAGATCGCTATTCTATTTGACCGAGATGTGAAGACAATCGGCAAACACATAAACAATGCTCTTAAAGAAGAACTTGAAGGCTC
>CAMWQY010000386.1 GCA_947176355.1 uncultured Porphyromonadaceae bacterium | reverse complement strand
ATGAATTATCAGCTCGGAGAGCTGACATTATACCCAAACCCCGGATTCAGTCCGGTGAATACCTGACAAAAGCTCAGTAGCCTCGGAGAGGCGCTTTATGATATAGTTTAAACTGATCATCATATTAAAAAGAAGGATGAAGAGAATCTTCATCCTTCTTTTTCCATGAGTTCGAGCATTCGCATTTCGGCTTCGTCGATCCTTTCAATTACTTCTTGTATTCTTGCGCCTGCTTTCGTGATCTCATCTACCGTCAATTTACCGGAAGACATCGTTGATTCAAGTTCAGATTTTTCTTTATTTAGACTTTCAAGTTCCAGCTCAAGAGTCTCCATTTCTTTTTTCTCCTTGAAAGAGAGTTTGGGCTTTCTTTCCGTCTTCTGTTTGAATGAACCGGAAGCATCTGCTCCTCCTGACCTTGCATCTGCTATTCTCTTAGACTCTTCAGCGGCTGCTTTTGCCTCTTTTTCCTCTTGACGTACACAATGACGATAAGTGGAATAATCTCCCGGGAAATCCCTTACTTCCCCATCACCTTTCATTACAAATAAGTGATCCACTATTCTGTCAAGAAAGAATCGATCATGACTGACTACAATGACACACCCCTTAAAATTGGCAAGATAATCTTCCAACACGCCAAGCGTCATGATATCAAGGTCGTTTGTTGGCTCATCCAATATAAGGAAATTCGGCTGACGCATTAGCACAGTGGCAAGGTATAGACGTCGACGTTCACCACCACTGAGCTTATAGATATATTTTTGTTGAGTAGAGGGTTCAAACAAAAAGTGAGTCAAAAACTGTTGGGCTGTCAAAGTGGTCTTATCATCAATTCGGACAGTCTCAGCTATCTCCCTTACAGCGTCAATCACTTTCTTCTTCTCATCGAAATCAGTCATTCCTTCTTGAGAATAATAGCCCCATCTTACCGTCTCTCCTACATCAAAATGCCCGGAATCAGGGCGTAGTTCCCCCAGAAGCATCTTTATGAATGTGGACTTTCCGGCTCCATTATCCCCTACTATACCAACTTTCTCAAATCTGGCAAAATTGTAATTGAAGTCATTAAGAATAGGAATCTCTTGTCGCGTTCCATCATGATTCTCTTTGACAAATTTCTTAGCCACATGCACAGCCTCGAAAATCTTATTTCCTATATAACTCCCCTTGACAGACAACCGAATGTCCTTTTCATTAAGATTGACGTGGCTTCTCCTTTCCAAGTCGTGGAAAGAATCTATACGATACTTTGCTTTGCTTCCACGGGCTTGCGGTTGGCGACGCATCCACTCCAATTCTGTACGCAATAGATTCTTCACCTTTGCGAGTTCGGCACTCAGCACTTCATGACGCTCGGTACGCTTCTTCAGATAATAGTCATAGTTGCCATCATAAATAAATACTTCTTCCCTGTCTATCTCAAGGATGCAGGTACAGACATTGTCAAGAAAATATCTGTCGTGAGTCACCATGATCAGGGTGCTTCGCATTCGGGATAGATAAGACTCAAGCCATTCTACCATTGCTATGTCAAGATGGTTGGTCGGCTCGTCGAGAATCAACAGATCCGGCTCTTGAAGAAGCACCTTTGCAATAGACACTCTTTTAAACTGACCTCCCGACATAGTGCCAAGCTTCTGATCAAAGTCAGTGATTCCAAATTGTGACAGCATCTGCCTTGCCCGATCGGGAGCACCATAATCATCACTGTTGTGAGGAGCCGGTGTTGCATAGTCAAGGGCTGTCTCATTTTTATCGTAAGCAGGGCTTTGTGACAGATATCCAACCCTTACTCCATCTGAAAAAGTAATTTTTCCAGAGTCATAATCATCAAGACCGCAAATAATATTGAGAAAAGTTGTCTTTCCCGAACCATTGCGAGCCACTATACCAATCTTATCACCTTCTTCTACCGTCAGTGAAAGATCTGAAAAGAGAATACGATCCCCTATCGACTTAGTGAGCTTTTCAATCTGGAGCTTGATCATTTGCTATGCATTCATCAGAATTCAAAGTCGACACACGCCCTTGCTTCCTTATATGGCCCAAGGATAGCTGCAGCGGCCACATGGGCAGGATGCTTTGCGTAAGTATTTACATCAGCCATCGTAGGTACGACTGCCATTAAGACTACATCCCAATCCTCAGCAGGGTTTACGTTGATACCAACTTCCATACTCTGAAGACAATCTATCTTCTCAGGGAGTGCAAGAAGCGCTGCTTTAAAGTCTTCAGCTATCTTACGGCGAAGCTCTTCGCTGCCGTGAAGTTTGAACATTACTGTATGCTTTATCATTGTTAGGTTTTATTTTTTTGCAAAGTTAATAAAAATTTCCTAATTTTGCCACTCAAAATTACAATGACTCCCATGAAAAAGCACTTTTTTAACCTTTGCATATTGTTTGCGACAGTTTCTAATATAATTCCTGCATACGCCGAAAATACTCCGACACCGGCTGAAGAGGCAGATAAAATCAGCTATGTCCCTGAGTTTCACGGTGCAGTAAGACCCCGCTGGGAATTAGACACTCATTCCGGAAAAAGTCGATTTGAAGTGAGATGGGCAAGGTTTACAGCCGAAGGAAAAGTGGCGCCGAAAATTGGTTACTTCTTTCAAGTGGATCTTTGCGACCAAGGCGTCTTCAAGTTTCATGATGCATACGCTAAGATGGAAGTCGCTAAAGG
>CAMWQY010000385.1 GCA_947176355.1 uncultured Porphyromonadaceae bacterium | reverse complement strand
CGCCTGTGGCGGGCGCCAAGGAAAGAAGAGCGGTTCTCATCACTTCCCGCTGCCTAAGCAGCCGAATTGCCGGGGTGATGTAATCTTCCCTACTGGTCGGAGACGTGCGCCCCGATCGGTTTTTGCAATGCAAAGTTACAGTAAAATTTGCAATCCACCAAGACGAAATTGTGTAATTTTATTTCACGCTTCCGGCTTTTTCGCTTGTGTGACATCGCGCTGAGGCCGCAGAGGGGCTGGGGGCGCAGGGATAATTTTTATCTGCTTGAAGTTATTTTATTCGATGGGTATTATTGATTTGTCGGGACATGGGCAATGGTCAGTCTCTGCCTCGACTGTTGAGTGGTGGATGTCGGAGCGGGATGCTGCTTCTCGTATTCCCGAAATTACGGAGTCGAGCATCGACGGATCATTGATGACGGCGTGGACGGTCATCGCATTCTCGGTGGTGGACAATGCCCAGACGTGGAGGTGGTGGATGCCTGAAACTCCTTCCACTGCCTGAAGATCTTCTTCCAGCTTCTTCATATCGATGGATTCTGGAACGGCATCGATCGAAAGTTTGAAACTCTCCGAAAGGAGGCTCCATGTAGACCATCCGATCATGATGGCTATCGCTATACCGATAATCGGGTCGATGAAATACCAATCGGTAAAGTGTATGACAATTCCTGCTACTACCACTCCGACGGATACGAGCGTATCGGCAAGCATGTGCAGGTATGCGCCCTTCACGTTAAGGTCTTTCTCCTTATCCTTCAGGAAGAGCCATGTCGTTATGCCGTTGACTATCACACCGGCTCCAGCCACCCATGCTATTGCGTCGCCGTCGACGGCTGTAGGATGAATGAGTTTATCGATGGATTCTATCAGTATCATACCGACTGCGACGAAAAGCAGCAGGGCGTTGAGCAGAGAGGCCTGGATTGAGAACTTCCGATAGCCGTAGGTGTGTCGCTCATCCGGTTTCTTTGACATTAGCTTGAACGCTACCATAGAGAGAATAAGCGCGAAGACGTCTGAAAGGTTATGGCCGGCATCGGATAGAAGGCCCATTGAGTCGTAGATGAAGCCGAAGGCGGCTTCCACTACGACGAAACCTACGTTGAGTGCTATTCCGAGTTTGAAAGCCGTGTTGAGCGATGAACTGTCGATGCTGTGCTCGTGATGATGGTGGTGGTGATGGTGTGCGTGACCGTCGGTATGCTTATGTGCCATTTTCGTATTGATTTTAATAGTTCTTGTTCTATTAATAGAACAATCCGCATATTAATGTGAAGTCATACAGATGATGTTTGCAACCGGGTTGCAATTTAGTCATCTTGCCGAATACATAAAAAGCCGCCATCGCGATTATGAGATGAAACGCGATGACGGATAATCATGACGATATCATAAAGCGCCTCTCCGAGGCTACTGAGCTTCTCTTAGATTTTCCCCAGGCTGAAGCCTGGGGTTTCACCATAATAACAGCTCTCCGAGCTGACATGTCAGCTACTTAAATTGGAGCAAAAAACTCAACATCTATCGATTTTAAGCCTACAACTTACAACGCTGCAAGCGCGGTCTGGGCTATCTGGTCGGGGGTCAGGCGGCATTCCTTCTGGAGGGCGGAGTAGTCGTAGCGGTTGAGGAATTTCTTCGGAAGACCGAGGTTTACGACCTTAACAGGAGCTTCTCCGAGATAAGAGGCTACTTTCTGTCCGTACCCACCGTCGATTATGCCGTCTTCAGCCGTGATCACTACGCTGTAGTCCTTGAGAGAGTCGAGCGTCGCGGTGTCGAGAGTAGAGAGCTCTCGTGGATTGATGAGGGTGGTGTTGATTCCTTGCTCGGCGAGCATATCAGCTGCCAATGACATATAGGTGAACATCGAGCCTGCACCTATCAGAGCTACTTTCTCGCCGCGACGCACGATGTCGTATTCAGGTTTTGAATAATCGTCGAGAACTTTGATCTCTTTGTTGGACACTGCTGAAGATCCGGGAGTGCGGACCACGACTGCCAGTTTATCTTGCTTGATAGACCAGTCGAGCATTGCCTCAAACTCCTCCTTACAGGTAGGCGCGAGATAGAGGAGGTTCGGGATGTTGGAAAGGAGAGCAATGTCGAAGAACCCGAGGTGTGTCTCGTCGTTCATGCCGAACATCGAACCATAGAAGACCACGAATGTCGCTGCTTGCTTATTGAGCGCTATGTCCTGGCTGAACTGGTCGAATGCCCTCTGAAGGAAACTGCTGACGAATCCGACCACGGGACGCATGCCACCTTTGGCAAGACCACTTGCCACGTCGACAGCCGACTGCTCTGCGATACCTACATCGACAAACTGCTTCCCGGCCTCAAGACGGCGAGCTTTGTCGAAGCCAAGCACACCCGGAGTGCCGGCAGTGATGGTCACTACCCTACCATCTTCCTTCATCTTGGCGAGCATCTTCTTTGCGAAGACTTCGCTGTAGTCTTCAGGGGCATCCTTAGGTCCCTCATAAAGCGGTGCACCGGTCTCGGGATCGAACGGACCTGAGAAGTGGAAATCTTCCTTGTCTTCCTCTGCGACCTTCAGGCCCATACCTTTCTCTGTATTGATGTGGACTACTACAGGATAGTTGATATCCTTTACAGATTGGAACATTTCGATAAGGCTCTTGAGATCGTTGCCGTATTTCACATATCTGTAGGCGTAGCCCATCGAGCGGAAGAGGTTGGGTTCACCCT
>CAMWQY010000384.1 GCA_947176355.1 uncultured Porphyromonadaceae bacterium | reverse complement strand
GTATAAGTGCAACGATTCTGTCGACCAGCATAGATTCTCTGCGTCTTATATATACTGACCGTCCCGGAAAATCGATCCCTGTTGTGGTCGCAGTTCATGCCGATGCCAGGGCAGGCTACGTGGTCTATGGTAATCCTGTTTCTGATCCTGTAAGGGTGACTGCGTATGGACCAAGGGAAATTCTGGATACACTGAATCGTGTTTTCACGAAGCCATATAGAGAATCTGATCTTTCGGAGTCAAAGATTTTTTTTGCAGATCTTAAGTCGATAAGAAATGTGCGTTTGATTCCTTCTTCCGTCAAAGTCTCAGTAAATGTGGAGCCACTTGTCGCTAAGGAGGAAATGGTGCCGGTCGTTGCGGAGAATGTGCCTGCTGATGAAAATCTTCTATTGTTCCCGTCTAATGTAAGGGTGAGCTATTTTGTCCCTATGAGTGAGTTCTCTTCTGATAAGAAACCTGTCAGGGCAGTAGTAGACTATAATGATCTTGCGTTGCACATGGGAGAAAGGCTTCCGTTACGGCTTGAATCAGTAAAGGGCATCAATGCCGTAAATCCTAAACTTCACACTGATTCTGTGGAATATACATTGGTAAGATAAAATTTTAGTAAACAGACTGAATTGAAAAGAATAATATAAAAAGACATGTTGAAACAAATACTTTCGATCACCGGCAAACCCGGTCTGTACAGAATTATTACTCCGGGCAAGCGAACATTGCTTGTTGAGGATATGGTTAGCAAGAAGCGGTTTCCTCTGGGTGCAAGAGACAGGGTAGTCTGCCTTGGAGATATTGCAATGTACACAGTGGGAGAAGATCTTCCTCTTGATGTGATCCTTGATAGGGTTTATGCTGCAGAGAATGGTGAGAAAATAGAGGTGAAGTCTATGGACAATGATATGCTCCGTGAGGAATTCGCCAAAGCTGTTGAGGATTTCGATAGGGATCGTGTATATCCGTCTGATATTAAGAAACTCTTTAATTGGTATAATCTGTTGATTTCTCAAGGCTTCACTAAGTTCACTGAAGATGAGACTGAAGAAGAGTCCGCAGAGGAAGACGTTAAGGATGAAAGCAATCCGGAATAATAATTGAATTTGATATCAACCCTAACTAATAACTTTTTAACTTATGAAGAAACTTCTACTGCTCACAGGAGTATCTGTAATCAGCATGGCTTCTTTCGCCGCTGATTTCCCTCAGCCAAAAGAGTTTGAGGATGTATTTTTCACATCCATGTCTCCTAATGGAAAGTATGTGCTCTCAGAAGGAAACGGAAGTGTAAAGATCATTGATCTTGAGACTGGACATAGCGACGACTTCATCAATCTTGATGGATCGGCAGCCTATGGTGGCGGTATAGGAAAATGTGTAAGCAATAATGGTATTGTAGTTGGCACTACTGATTATAACAGTGCTGAATACTTTAAGGATGGCGACTGGTATGTGCTCGATGTGCCTGATTACGCTACATCTAATAGCACAGCTAATGCCATCACACCCGACGGAAGCAGAATTTGCGGTTCGATCGGAATCAGTGATGTTGTTTTGGATGGTGATGCTCTTATGCAGGTGCCATGCATTTGGAATGCAGAAGGAGATGGATATGGTATGCCTATCAGACTTCCTCATCCTGAGACTGATTTCACAGGTCGTATTCCCCAATACGTTACAGCTGTCGACATTTCTGAAGACGGAAAGACAGTGGTAGGCCAGGTACGTGATGCAACAGGCTATTTTAATTATCCTATTGTTTATAGGGAGAATGAAAATGGTGAATGGTCTTATGAACTTGTTCACCCTGAACTTTTAAATCCTTATAATGTAGTCTTCCCGGAATATCCCGGAGAAGGTCCTTCGGCTCCCAATTATGAAGAGTATATGACTCCGGAAGAACTTGCTGAATACAATCTTTCTGTGCAGGAATATTTCAATTCAGGTGCTACAATGGAATATCCCGATTTTAAGGACTACATGTCTGAGGAAGAGGTTGCAGCATATGATGCAGCAGTAGCTGAGTTTGAAGCAGCTAACGCCGTATGGTATGAGTCATTCTCAGAGTGGTTTAATATTCTTCAGTCTTGCCTGGAGAAGGCTCCCGAATATGAATTTAACTCTGTACGTATTTCTCCGGATGGAAAGACTCTGGGAAGTACAGTTGTCAATGTCATTTACAATCCCGATGCATGGTTCCCAACATCTAATTATAATGTATGGATGATCGATTTGGAGACAGGTGTTATTACTAAATATAATCAGCTTCCTGATCTTAATCTCACATATCTTGGCAATAATGGGGTAGGTCTTGCCTCCACTTCTGTAGGCGCCTCCAGCGATTCATTCGTTCTTCATGATGGTGTTGTCGACAACATGTATTATTGGTTGAGCGTAAACTGTATAGACTATGCTACCTGGATGAGCGAGAACATGGTGTTTGATATGGTAAGCATGGAATACAATGAGGAGACAGGCGAATATGACATCGTGACAGAAAAGCAGTTGATGTCCGGACGTGCAGTTGGCACTCCTGATCTCTCAAAGCTCGCTCTCACAGTCCAGAATACATGGGACTATGAGAATCTGGGCTATGGTTATATCTTTGACATAGCTGCTTATCAGGCAGCCGGTGTTGAAGCTGTTCGTCCTGCTGATGAGACTCAGACTATTTATGATCTCTCAGGTCGTAAGCTTAACTCTGTGACTGCTCCAGGCATCTACAT
>CAMWQY010000383.1 GCA_947176355.1 uncultured Porphyromonadaceae bacterium | reverse complement strand
TCTGTGATACCAACAGTTGCGATTTCGCCGTCAAGGCTTACCCATTCATGAGATTCCGCATAGCGGAGATTTTCTTTGATTGTCATTGTTATCTTTCTTTTAATGCATAATTCATAATGCACAATGCATAATCATTATGCTTTAGTTAATAATTATTTGCGAATATATAAAACTTTATTCAAAATGCAATGATAATTCAAAAAGCACTTTTAATTATGCATTATGAATTATGCATTATGCATTAGGGAAATTATTTTTTATAGTTTTTGTCATAGAAGCGTTTTTTGACAACTTTGCCGGGGAAAGTCTTCTTGCGGATACGCACTTCCACTTCTGTGCCAAGTTTGTCATACGGTTTCTGGATCATTGCCATTGCAACAGATTTGCCTGTGGAGATGGAGCGATAGCCGGTAGTGATTTCACCTACCACTTCCCCATTGACCTCTACGGGATATCCGTGGCGAGGAATAGCATTCCCTGCTAATTCGATTCCGACAATGCGACGCTTGACTCCTTCCGCTTTTTGCAGAGCAAGAGCCTCCTTGCCTATGAACTCTTCTTTGTCGAGTTTCACAAACATTGAAAGGCTTGCCTCTATCGGCGTGATGTCTGCTGAAAGCTCATCGCCGTAAAGTGGAAGACCCACTTCAAATCGAAGTGTATCACGACATCCAAGACCACAAGGTTGTACACCGGCTTCCATAAGTTTATCCCAAAGCCGAACTGTAAAGTCGTGAGACCCATATACCTCAAAACCATCTTCTCCGGTGTAGCCGGTACGGCTGATGATGACATCTTCCCCGTCGAGCTTGTAAGTTTTAAAATTATAGAATGTTATTTCTTCAAGAGGCAGACCAAGAATCTTGGAAAGCACTTCTTCAGCTTTGGGACCTTGGACAGCGAGCTCACCGTAATATGGGCTCTCGTTCTCCACGTTGATGTCATATCCTTCAGCCTTCTCGAAAATCCATGCTACATCTTTAGCGATGTTGGCAGCGTTTATCACGAGGAAGTATTCGTTATCGTTCACCTTATACACGAGTAGATCGTCGACTGTGCCGCCATTTTCATAACACATCATACCATAGAAGATTTGTCCGTCAGGAGCTCCTGCCACGTCATTGACGAAAATGTGCTGAACGAATTTTTCTGCTTCAGGACCCTTTACGCGTACTTCGCCCATGTGACTTACGTCGAACACACCCACTTCATTGCGGACTGCATTATGCTCAGTAGTGATGTCCTTATACTGAATAGGCATATCAAAACCGCCGAATGGAGACATAAGCGCCCCAAGTTTCACATGACGGTCATGAAGGCATGTTTTCACGAGATTTTCTTCCATTTTTATCGTTTTAATAGTTAGATTTCAATAAATGAATGCATTTGATAACAAATTGAGCAGTTCAACAGACCTGTCAATCCACATCAATTTTCAAAATTAACAAATAGAATCAAAATCCGCAAATTTTTTCGTTTTTTTTTATCAAAATCATTTACGTTTGGATATGTCCGAAAAATGTTGTAATTTTGTGTGCTGAAAAAATATTTACAGCATGGAGACAAAATACATTTTTGTTACCGGAGGAGTAGTCTCTTCCCTTGGAAAAGGAATCATTTCCTCCTCTCTTGCCTGTCTGCTTAATGCACACGGCTATCGGGTCACAATCCAAAAGTTTGATCCTTACATCAACATCGACCCAGGAACCCTTAATCCTTACGAACATGGTGAATGCTACGTCACAGAAGACGGCCATGAGGCTGATCTTGATCTCGGACATTACGAACGCTTCACTAATGTGCCGACTTCTCGAGCCAACAACGTCACTACCGGTAGAATCTATCAAAATGTCATCGACAAAGAGCGTCATGGCGACTATCTCGGCAAGACTGTCCAGATAATCCCTCACATAACAGATGAAATAAAAAGAAATGTAAAGCTCTTAGGCAATACCGGTAAATTTGACTTTATCATCACTGAAATTGGTGGCACTGTTGGCGATATAGAATCTCTGCCTTTCCTTGAGGCAGTACGCCAACTTCGTTGGGAAATGGGTGACAGTGCTCTTTGCATACACCTTACATACATGCCTTATCTCCACGCTGCTAAAGAACTGAAGACAAAGCCGACACAACATTCCGTAAAACAACTTCAGCAACTTGGCATTCAGCCTGACTTACTCGTTCTTCGTACGGAACATGACATCCCGGAAGGAATGCGTGAGAAAATAGCCCAATTCTGCAATGTGGCTAAAGATGCTGTAATCCAGTCGCTCGACTGCCCAAGCATTTATGAAGTACCTTTGATGCTTCACAGCCAAAATATGGATGGAATTGTATTGCGAAAGATGCATGTTCCGGTCTATGGAGAACCATTGTTAAAACCTTGGCTTGATTTCGTGGAAAAGATCCAAACTGCTGAAAAGGTAGTGACAATCGGACTCGTCGGCAAATATGTAGAACTCCAGGACGCATATAAATCAATCAATGAATCCCTTTTCCAAGCCGCCACATATTGCCATCACAAATTAAACCTCATATATATCCACAGTGAGAAACTCAACGATGAAAATGTGGCTGAAATGATGAAAGGTCTTGACGGAGTCATCATTGCTCCGGGATTTGGCAACCGTGGAATAGAGGGTAAGTTTGTTGCTTTGAAATGGTGTCGGGAAAATGACATCCCGACATTCGGCATTTGCCTTGGAATGCAATGTATGGTGATCGAATT
>CAMWQY010000382.1 GCA_947176355.1 uncultured Porphyromonadaceae bacterium | reverse complement strand
GCCGTAATCTTGTCGAGCGAGGATTTTGACCATACCTGAGCCATGGCGATCACTGAGCCGTCTGCGAGAGTGATGACCTCATCGGGTTTGGGGAAATAGAGAGTCATCTTCGTGTTGAATGTCTCAGCTTCCTTTATCGGCAGGAAGAGTTCCTTTACTCCGGAATCGGGACAGACTGAATTCGGGAATGCCTGACGCAGGGACTCAAGAGTGGACTTGGGTTCCATACGGCAATAGGCATGCACTATGCCCAGAGCCGTACGGTTCTGGGACTTACCGGTTACTTTAACTTTAAAATCCATGTCTTTATTCGTCTTCGGGTTCGAATGATACTTCGAGTTCGGGCTCTGACTTCACGAGGTCGCAGAGCATGAGCACTGCCGCATCCTGGTCAATGTCAAGTGCCTCAGCAAGAGCGAGAAGGTTGTGAACCTCAGTATAGGTGAGGACATTGTCGCAGAGTGCCATCTGGAGAAGGGCCTGGAATACCTCGCCGGTCTCCTCGTCGTTTACTTTTGCCGCGTGCTTCACGGCGTAGTCTGTGGCCTTCTGCTCGTCAAGGTTCTTCAGCTCGACGAGAGCAGCGGTGACATTCATTGTGAGTTCCTTCTCAGGGATTCCGAGAGCCTCCGCAATCTCGCTGAGGGTTGTGCGCTCCACTTCGGAGTAGTCTCCATCAGCCCAGATGATGGCGGCAAGGATGGATGCTAATGTTATGGTAGGTGTCTGCATGATTTTTCGTTTTTAGTTATCTGAAAAGACGTTTCAGGCGGTTTACGAGAGAGTTCTTTGACTTGCGTGCCTTAGCCATGCGCTCGCAGATGGCTTTCCCTTCCTTGGTGCGCTTGTCGACCTTTCCGGAAGCTGTCTTCTTCAGCGTTGATGTCTGTTTCTTGGAAGTTGATGATTTTGCCTTTGCGGCGCGTGCCTTGGCAAGGCGCTCCTTGAGTTCCTTATACTCCTTGGTGCGCTTGTCCATCTTGCCGGAGGCGGTTGTCTTTACTGCCATTTTTATTATATTTCTATTAGTGTGTAGTAAAATTTGTAGTTTTCTATCTCAGTGCTATGCCACTTTAATGAATAATGTCCATCTAAAAAAAATGAAGGTAAGCCTTTGGAAGTAGCTGTTTGGCGTGTCCAGTCAAGAACACCATGGATTCCGGTTCTTCCGTCTGCGGTAGAGAAAGCACTACATATTGAACCGGAACGTGGACCGCGAGTATAATACGGTTCATTAGTTAGCATTACTGCCAGCCCCCCGACGACTTTACCAGGAAATAAAGATTTAATGATCTCTATTCTTCTGACATCTTTCCAAAAATTGTAGCTTACAATATCCTGTGCTCCATGATTCTTTACGATTTCGACCCCATATAGGAAAGTGTCGAAGCGTTTTATATCCGTGATAATTCTTTTGGTAGGATATTTAAGCTCGACAACAGCATACTCATTTTCGCATCTGACGACTATATCAAGACGAAGGTCACTTTTCCATTCATATCCCCGGGATGTCGCCACGGAGTTGGGTATAAAATATTCCACATCCACATCGTCATATTTCCCAGACTCTCGCAATGCTACAGCGAGCTGCATCTGGAAGTCACGTTCATTAAACATAAGTTCATCCTGACGCTCAATGAAGGTTCTGATATGGTCGTGTAATAGCTGAATGAACGTCATGCGAAACGTTTTTTGAGTGAGCGGACATATTTTTTGATAGCTTCATAGCGTTCAGCTTCTGTCCAATCGAAATTATCAATAAAAGGCTCGTTGTCCCATTCGCGTTTTATGATATTGGAATCACTAAGGTATGTTACGACATCATTCATTACTTCAGCTCCAGCCTTGTAGATATCGCTGGAATCTATCTTAAGCATATAGTCTTCAAAGAAAGCGACTCCTCCCTTACCGAAGGTCTTAACAAGCTCATTTTTCATGTTTGTGAGGAGCGCATACTGTTCTTCCTCAGCTTCGGGAAGTTCATCAGGAACATTGAAGGAGAACGTGTGTCCTTTCTCGTCAGCCATATCCGTCAACAATAAAAAAGCTTTTTGGTTGTAGGAATTCGTCCAACTACTTATATAACCAGCTTTCTTATTATCACTTGCCACTTTACCTTCTGCTGAAAGGAATAATGTAGTATATACACTATTAGATCTGGTGTCGTAATTAACTTTTTTAGCAGATTTCCAGAATTTGGTAATTGTCCCATCTTCATCTCTTACATAGGAGGTAAGATCAATCTTGAACTGATCTTTTTGGTAGTCTTTAGCATTGGATCCGGTTGCCTTAATTTCCGGATTTCCTGCTGATCCTTTCTCAAGTTTGGCAATACGGGATTCAAGAGATTCGACTGTCTTGCGCAGTTCAGCTATCTGTTTTAATAATTCGTTCATTTCTTCTTCTGTTAGTTCGTTCTCGTTATTACACTTGTCCGACTTGACTTCCGGTCTGGCTGACGGCTTTGGAGTCTGCTTGGGTACAATAGTCGACTCTGATGCCGGTGATGCAGATTCATCAGCTTTGACTGATGTGCCGGATACAGTCGTAGTGCTATTCAGAAAGTCTACCAATTTCCTGCCGGCACTCTGGGTGTTCCATTTTGGGTCAAGGGTGAAGTTGACATCCGCAGCAATGGTGCGAATGGTTCCCTTGGCATTCTGCACGGGCTGGCCATCGTCGAGGATAACGATTTTGCCGTTATCCTCAACGTGTAGCTCATATTTGGCGTATGTG
>CAMWQY010000381.1 GCA_947176355.1 uncultured Porphyromonadaceae bacterium | reverse complement strand
TCTCGCTTCTCAAACCCCTCGACAGTATTCGACATCAACACCGAAAGGAGATTGATCACGGCATATACTATATATACCTGAGTCAGCTTTTCTACCATCACCACTCCCCATATATGATTGGAGAAAGCCTGTGGCAAAAGCCAAGCCAATATCAGAGCCGGTGCGAGCTGGGAAAAAGCCCTCATCGCCTTGTCGTTGAGAATGTCATCGTCCCATTCAGTCTCTGTATTGCGAGTGATAAAATTAGTGAGCGGCGTCACAATCCTCACGCAAAGGAAATAAGATGCCACAGAGATAAGCACTATTATCAACAATATCGTTGGGCTGATAAGTGGCTTTGCCGCTTCCATGCCCATCATTGAGTTCATCCACTCAGTTACCCATTCTCGTAAATTCATACTTATTTCTATTTTCTTCCGAAGTCTGCGGGAATTTCTCCCCAAAGTTCAGTCTGCCATTTCATTATCTTTACCGGCCACGAATGCGATCTGATCCATACCAAGCCACGCCCGAGGAGCTCAAAAAGCTTTGCATTTTGGTCGGTCTGTTTAAGTTGAGTCTTTACCTGGCGGTTGCGCACCCATGCCAAAGCTGTCTTGGAGTCGGAATATATGTTATGCCATTCATTACGACGGTGCATTTCTGCCAGAGCATGCACTATAGCAAGAAATTCGCCAATGTTGTTGGTGCCATCTTTAAATGGACCCACTTTGAAGAGTTGCTTGCCGGAGGATAGTTCCACGCCGCGATATTCCATGATCCCGGGATTTCCTTGGCACGATGCATCTACAGCCCAAGCGTCTTTATCTATGTCAGGGTTTGACCGATAGGATGGAACAGCGGAGGAAACCTGAATGCCTCCACGATGTTCTGACGCGGCAATGAGCAGCGATCCGAGGTCGGCAGGATTGCTTTCTCCATCGCTTCCTCTGAAAGCCTGGGCTGCTTCGGAAGCTGACGAAAAACTTTTGTATTTAGCTCCCGGGAAATTTAGGATCTGCTCCTCGCAATCGCTCCAGTTGTCATAGACTCCGGGTACTCTCCCATTCCAAACTACATAGTATTTTGTCTTCATCGTTGTCTTTTGGGCTTTAAGGTCTTTAAGGTCATTAAGGTCTTTAAAGTCTTTAAGGTCATTAAGGTCATTAAGGTCATTAAGGTCTTTAAAGTCTTTAAGGTCTTTAAAGTCTTTAAGGTCTTTAAAGTCTTTAAGGTCTTTAAGGTTCTTAAGGGCTTTAAGGGCTTTAGGGGATTTCCAAATTGTTGAGGTAATCAGAGTCCTGCGGCTCGCTTGATCAGCAGGGGAATTTCATTATTATTCAGGCTTCCGGTGAAGTAATTGGCATTCGCGCCTATGGCATATACCGGCACTAAGTTGCCGGCATGGTACGTAGTGGTCCAGCCTATGCCAATATGATAATTGAGTATTTCAAATGCTTTTGCTGTGAATGCATTGAAGGTGTGATAGAGAGTCTTTTCATCTTCTGCTCTCTTTGTGATGAATGTCTCTTCAAACAGATTTTTCAGTTCATCGGTCTGCTTCTGATTGACGGGGACGATGCTCCAGAATCCAAGTTTTTCCTTAAGCACATTCTCCATTTCCTCCCAAGTGGGATTTTGTGTGTTCTTTCCCCATTCGCGGGTCCAATCGGCAAAGGCATCCTTTGATATCTTCTGAGCGTCGGCGTATGCGATGTTGTAAGATCCGCCATTGCGTCCGTATGCCATTGCTCCGGTGTCATGGTCGGCTGTCACTACAATCAGGGTCTCAGATGGATGACGCAGATAGAATTGGTAAGCCACATTGATTGCATCCTGGAAGTTAAGGATTTCCTTGATTACGCCACCACCGTCGTTGGCATGCGCCGCCCAATCGATATTGCCTCCTTCTATCATCATAAGGAACTTGTCAGGACTTGCGCTCTCAAGAGTATGTAGGCAAGCCTCTGTGATCTGTGCGCAAGTAAGGTATCCGGGAATTGAGTCGATTGTATACCCTACTTGTCCGCCGGCAGCATTCTCCGGCATCAGCATTACTTTTGAGGGAAACTTGCCTCCTTTCTTCTTCAGCTCATTGAAAGCGGCATATCCTTCTGCAATTTCATAGTTACCCTTGCGCATGACGTTTAGAAACTCAGAGAAGGCTTCTTCTCCCGCACCGTGCAATTTGAAACCGCCACCAGCCAAGAAAGAGAGACCGCTTTCCGCAGCCTGCGGCGCGATAGTCTGCTTCATTCCTCTATTTTCCGCATGAGCATACCAAGCAGCCGGGGTCGCATCGTCAGCCTGTACGGTGGTGCCTACTCCCACTGCATATCCGGCTTTCATGAAATCGACAGCAATGCTATTGACAGCTACAGTATCAGGGTCCATTCCGATCATGGAGTTCTTTGTCTTATAACCGGTGGAAAGAGCCGTCCCCGCAGCTGCAGAGTCAGTTATCGGAGAGGAGGCGGAGTATGTGCGCGCCTGTGATGCCACGGGGAATGTCATCATTAGAATGGGTTGTTCACCCTTGAGCACTTCTCGGTTGTAAGCCTCAGTGGCATTGACATGGCCAAGCCCCATTCCATCCCCGATAAAGTAAAACACATATTTGGCATCTTCTGCCATCACTGAGATGGCCATTGCAACTGCCATCCCCAAAACCATAGATCTCTTCATTATATTCTTAGTTGTTTATTAGGGTGTTCAGTTAGATGTACCCAAATCAGCCCGCATTTTTGAGCCTTTTGATA
>CAMWQY010000380.1 GCA_947176355.1 uncultured Porphyromonadaceae bacterium | reverse complement strand
ACTTGCGTGATTCGCCTGTTCGACGGATCTCGAAGCACCGACAGTGTAATCTCATTTATCATCCCTTTCTGTTGTGCTATAAACTCGGATGCACTGTAATCTCCTCTCTCAATGGCTCGAAGTCGTCCTTCCCAGATGCCCGTCAACTTTGCACTCTTAAGAAGTTCCTCCTTGATCAGACCGATTAGCTCAATGCCTGCATCCGTAGCCCTCAGCGACTTCCCTTGTTTCCTGATATATGCTCGCTTATAGAGAATTTCGATAATAGCCGCACGAGTTGACGGTCTGCCAATTCCGTTCGCTTTCAGAGCTTCCCTCAACTCTTCATCATCCACGGATGCTCCGGCTGTCTCCATGGCTTTAAGTAGTGTCCCCTCTGTATAATAACTTGGTGGAGTAGTGGTCTTCTTTCCTAAAAACGGTTTGTGTGGTCCCTTTTCTCCCTTTACAAACTCCGGCAATGATTTCTCCTGATCCTTACCTTCTTCAGTAGCTTCTTCTTTGGAGACCGTCTTGTCATTACCGTTGTTCCATTCATATACACTCTTCCATCCCGGTTCTGCTATTCGCTTGCCTGAAGTCTTAAACTCTATCTTGCCGGCTTTTCCCTTTACTTGGGTCTGATCATATACGCAATCCGGGAAGAAAACTGATATAAAACGTCTTGCTATGAGATCATATACTTCCCATTCCGGTTTGGAGAGCATCTGAGGAGGCATTCCTGTTGGAATGATAGCATGGTGGTCGGTTACTTTCGAATTGTCGAAGACTTTCTTGCTTTTCAAAAGCTTTTTCCCTCTTATTGGTTTCAATACCTCTTGATAGTAGCCAAGTCCGTTAAGTATGGGACCGCATTTCGGATACACATCATCTGTCAGATATGTAGTGTCAACACGAGGATATGTAGTCAGTTTCTTCTCATAAAGAGCCTGGATTGTCTTAAGTGTCTCATCCGCACTCAGACCATATTTCTTATTGGCTTCCACCTGAAGACTGGTAAGGTCAAAGAGTCGAGGAGGAGCTTCCTTCACCTTCTTTTTTGTGACTTCCGTAACTTCAAACTCGCTTTCAGCCGCTTCTTTCAGTTTCCCCTGTCCGTCTTCCTCCGTTTTGAATGCCTTGACATTGGATGTGAACGTCACGTCTCGGTATAATGTACGCAGTTCGTAAGTAGTCGTTGGCACAAAGTTTTCTATTTCCTTCTGTCTGTTGACGACAAGTGCGAGGGTAGGGGTCTGTACTCTTCCTACAGAGAGTACATTATTCCTACTGTCATTTCTTTCGGCATATTTCAAAGTATAAAGCCTGGTAGCGTTGATGCCCAGTATCCAGTCGCCAATAGCCCTGCAAAGCCCTGCTATATATAGACTCTCCAGTTCTTTCTGTGGCCGCAGATGCTCAAACCCTTCCCTGATCGATTCGTCAGTCAGAGAGGATATCCAGAGTCGTTCTACCGGTTTGTCACATCCTGCTTTCTGCATCACCCATCTTTGTATAAGCTCACCTTCCTGCCCGGCATCACCGCAATTTATCACCTTTTCGCATCTCTTAATCAGGCGCTCTATCACTTCAAACTGATGTTGGATTCCTTTGTCATCTTTCAGCTTAATGCCAAATCGCTCCGGTATCATTGGTAGTGCTGAAAGCGACCATCGCCTCCAGTCAGGGGTATAATCAGCCGGATCCTTGAGCTCACACAAATGGCCAAAGGTCCAAGTGACGCAATAGTCGTTCCCTTCGAAATATCCATCACGCCTTACTTCCGCGCCAAGAATCTTGGCTATATCAGCACCGACACTTGGTTTCTCAGTGATACATAGAATCATTGTTCCAATTTCTTAGCTTCATCCCATATCTCATCCATCTCCGCAAGGGTCATATCTTTGAGATTCTTTCCCATTTCCTTAGCCTTGGCTTCAAGATAATTGAATCTTCTGATAAATTTTCGGTTGGTAAGTTCCAATGCATTTTCAGGCACCACTCCGTAGAGTCTTGCCACATTCACTACTGAGAAGAAAAGGTCGCCGAACTCTTTCTCTACCCCTTCCTTATTTCCCGACTTGATTTCTGCCTCTACTTCAGCCATTTCTTCCTTAACCTTATCCCATACTTGATCGGCTGAATCCCAGTCAAAACCTACATGAGCCGCTTTTTCTTGAATTCGATAAGCTTTTATGAGAGACGGAAGCGAACCCGGCACTCCCGATAAGACTGTCTTATTCCCATCCTTCTCCTTTAGCTTTATCTGCTCCCAATTGTCAGCCACTGCATCGGGAGTGTCTGCCTTGACATTTCCATAGATATGCGGATGCCTGAAAATTAGTTTATCTGTCAGGGCTGTGCATACATCGGCAATGTCAAACTGCTCCTTCTCGTCTGCTATCTTGCTGTAGAATGCAACATGAAGGAGTACGTCTCCAAGCTCTTTTTTGATATTGGGTACATCTTCTCCAATAAGCGCATCACATAGCTCATATACTTCCTCTATTGTGTTTGGACGAAGAGATTCGTTAGTCTGTTTCCGATCCCACGGACATTGCTCCCTAAGTGTGTCAAGCACATCGAGCAATTTCCCGAATGCCTCCATCTGTTCTTCTCTTGTATGCATATTTTCTTTTTGTATCAGTTATTAAATAAACCACAACCCCACAACTCCACAACCTCACAACTCCAAAACCCAACAACCCCAAAACCCCAAAAAAAAACAAAAAAAAAAAACAATCATAAAAAAATGAAATATAGGAATAAATAAATATTTTAAAAGATTT
>CAMWQY010000379.1 GCA_947176355.1 uncultured Porphyromonadaceae bacterium | reverse complement strand
GGATTGTCTATTTGAATTATCGCAAAATGATGGTCACGCCACAAAAAGATTGCGCACCATAGACAAGCGCTTGCTCGATATCTGCTGTCTTTGACGGGCCGGAAATAAAAGCACCAAAACCCATTTCAGGCATCTCTATCCTTGAGTAAGCATCGTGCATATTGCTGACGATGTTCTTACGGTCTACGATTATCACCAGATATTCACAGATAAATATTTCTGCTCTTTGCTTCATAGTCTGTGGAATCCATACACAGGCATTTTCTGCACAAGCAATTGTACCTTCCACTACAGTTACATCTGTGCCATCAAGATCTTGTGGCTTTTCTGTTTCATCCGGATTGCGGTCAGCCTTTACTCCCGGCACATTGCTCGTGATGACTTTTGCATTGGGATAAGCACGACGTATCAAATCATTTATATCATCCCCATCTTTCATCTCAATTACCGATGCTCCTGCTGAAGTGGTAGCTGTCTGTATAAACTGAGCTACCGGATCATCGAATTTTAGTTTTGCAAATGAGAGGTCCGGCTTTTCATATTTCTCACGCACATTCTTGCGTAGATTGCTTAATATTGTTTCCTTTGTTGCCATAATTATCATTTTTCATCGTCCGAAAGTCCTTTCTTCCACAGTTGATGGAAAGATTTCTTAGCAAATACGGGCATAGTATGTCCTTCACACCATGGACCAAGAGCAATATTGGTTAGCCATGAAGGAAGATGGTTAGCAACCAGCGCCATCTTTAAAGCCGTAGTATAAAGCCCGGGATTGTCGAACATTACCTTCATTCCTTCCGACATCGTTTTCTTCATCGGGTCTGCATGATGCATGCTGTCGAGTTGCTGACGCCACTTATATATCTGTGTGGAAAGATCCACCTTCACAGGACACACGTTGTCGCATGAGCAACATAGCGAGCATGCAGAACAGTTATTGAAGTTGATATCAGGATTTTTAAGCATTCCAAGGTTGATACCAATCGGACCGGGAATGAAATACGTATAGGAATATCCACCGGAACGGCGATATACGGGACATGTGTTCATGCAGGCTCCACAACGCATGCATTTCAAAGTCTGCCAATGATCCTCATTCCCTAATATGTCGCTTCGACCGTTATCTACAAGAATAATGTGCATTTCTTGGCCGGGACGAGGTTTGCGAAAATGTGAAGTATAGACAGTTGTAGGTTGCCCCGTACCATTTCGAGCCAACAAGCGTTGGAATACTGCCATACACTCATAGTCAGGAATGAGTTTTTCGATACCCATCGACACTATATGCAATGGAGGAATCGAAGTGGACATATCAGCATTCCCCTCATTGGTACATACCACCACTTCTCCGGTCTCGGCTATACCGAAATTGGCACCGGTCATTCCGCAATCTGCTGTCATGAAATTTTCACGGAGATGGAATCGGGCGCAGCGAGTCAAGAATGTCGGATCTGCTTCAGCTTCAAGGATCTTGAGGTCGCCATTCATGCTGTCTGCCGCCTTTTGTCCCTCCTGGTCTATGATTCCTTTTTCGTCAAAGCATTCATATACTTGCTGACGGGTGATATGGATCGCAGGCATGACTATATGGCTCGGTGGAATACCCATCAATTGCAAGATACGCTCTCCAAGGTCGGTCTCCACAACATCTATCCCATGACCGATTAGACTATCATTGAGTCCGCATTCCTCAGTAAGCATTGATTTGCTCTTCACTACCTTTTTAACTCCATGCTCACCAAGTATCTGAAGCACTATGGCATTGTATTCATCTGCGTCTTTCGCCCAGTGCACATGTACCCCGTTGCTTTCGGCATTAGCAGCAAATTTCTCAAGATAATCAGCGAGATGTGTGACTGTATGCTTCTTTATTTGGTTGGCTGCCTCACGAAGATGCTCCCATTCCGGCACCTCATGAGCCATCTTATCCCTTTTTACACGCACTGACCAAAATGTAGCATCATGCCTATCTACTTTCTCAGTGTCTTTTACGAATTCATTCGCTCTTTTGGCATGTATTGTACTCATAATCCGGCTGATAAAATTTGTGCTACATGTATAAATTTGATCGGAAGCTTCTGCTTGGCGGCTATCCCCTGCATGTGCATCAGGCACGAAGAATCCGGACCGGTGATGTAATCAGCCCCGGTAGCAATATGACGATGCACCTTGTCAGTACCCATCTTGGTGGATACTCCTGTCTCTTCAATTGAGAACATACCTCCAAATCCACAGCATTCATCGGGACGCTCAGGTTCGAACACCGTGATCCCTTCTACCAATTGCAACAGATCCTTGATCTTATTATATTGAGGTATGTTGCGCTCAGTTGGAGACGATAGACCAAGTTCCCTGACTCCGTGGCAACTGTTGTGAAGGCTCACCTTATAAGGGAATTTTGCCGGAAGAGATTTCACCTTGATGATGTCATGAAGAAATTCTACGAGGTCTACTGTCTTTCCGGCAGCCTCACATTCATGTCCGGCAATCTTTGGATGGAATATCTTGACGTATGCCGCGCAACTTGCTGATGGAGCCACAACATAGTCAAAATCCTTGAAAAGCTCATCAAAACTTTTTACAAGCTTCCCGGCTTTGCCTTGGAATCCTGCATTGCCCATAGGCTGTCCGCAACAAGTTTGCTTTTCGGGATAGTATACATCCAAGCCCAAGCTGCGTAATAATTTATATGTAGATACCCCGACCTCAGGGTACAGGGCATCTACATAACAAGGTATAAAAAGTCCTACTTTCATTTAATGCATAAT
>CAMWQY010000378.1 GCA_947176355.1 uncultured Porphyromonadaceae bacterium | reverse complement strand
ATCCCCTTCTTCACTCCTCCCATAATTCCAGCAGCCGTTCCCACAACTACCCCAGTCCCAGTTGTCACAACATCCTCGACTACCTCTTCTACACCTACCTCGCCACCTATCTCTCCCAATGTATCTGCAACTCCATTAACTACATCGCCCACAAAACCAGCAGCATCAGACACTCCATCTACGATTCCACCAACGACATCACCAATAGTATCCGTCACAAAGTCAAAAAGTTCCATATCATTAAATTACATTATAATGTCCAATAGTTTATCAATCCATTTAATCACAGAGGCACGTGCCTTGTCATTGATGGGAAGCTGTTCGAGCAAAGTCCCGTCCTTCACACCATAGTTGGATATTGGCAGTTCCCTCCACCAAGTACCATATCTTCGGGAACCCTTAAAATTATCTTTGAGATTCTGCGAAAAATCGCTATCGCCTTCTTTTGTAGCCTCTACCACATACTTTCCTTTCTTACGGTAAACCGAAATCTGAACCGGACTATTATCAGGCTTCAACACAAAGGAATCGTTTCCATAAGTCAATAACCAGCCTTCAGATTCTAAATTCTTAATTTTTCTCTCCCAGCTGATTAATGTTTCATCACCAATAGAAGCTTCATCTTCCCTACGGTCTTCCTCAATTTCCAATTCTTTTTCTTTGTCACTTGGCTCCACCTGACCACCGGCAATAGTTTTTATGAAAGCTGTCAAATCTATGTGGCTATCCTCATGATTGGGTTTTCCATAAAGCTCATTTTGAAAAATCTGACTAATCTTTTGAAGTGTAATTACCAATGCTTCTATCTCCTTCTTATCTCCTTTTCCGGTAACTTCAATAATCTTTGAAACATTGTCAATAAAGGATTGTACGGTATTTGGAGCAGCATGCATCTGGATCGCCATAGTATGGAAAATCAAGACCTTCTTGTTGGTTTCCGTACTGTCTGTAACATATGAGCATAATGCTTTAAGGAAATTATTGTAAGTAGTAAGTTTTTCTTGAAATACAGCTGTATCTTTTTGTCTTTTTTGTTCTATGTCATTTTGTCTTTTTGCAAGATCCAGCTGAAGTCTTCCCTGAAGCTCTGTTTGCTTCTCTGTCAAATCTGCCTGAAGTCTTGATTGCTTATTTGCAAGTTCAGCCTGCTGCTCCGACTGACCCTTCAGTAGTATAAATGACGCGAATACAGTCATGACAACTCCAAGAACAGCGCCAATAATGGTAACGGGAAGATCCCTGCTGTCAATCAGTGAAACCGTAATGAAAGCTATCGCCAAAATCGATATACAGAATACTATCCACCATGTCTTGGAAAATAAGGGTTTTGTATCTCCATTCATGGGTAAAAAATCTGCCGCAGGCTCCCCTCTTTGGCGTTAGGTTAGCAATAAAAAAAGCGTGGGATCCGTACTCGTCGCCGTCCCACTGCTTGAGGCTTCTGGCATTGCCCTGGTCGTAAGGACGGCAACGCAGAAGCCCACGCTCGTATATGCAAGCTATGCCTCCGGCTCGCCTCCCCTTCTCAGGGAAACACCACCGAAAGCATGACATTACATCACTGCGGGCATCTACAGCTGCCTTGTCCTTGACGACCACTGAAATCTGCCAGAATTCCAAACAGTCAAGAGACAAGCGCTTCGTAAACGCTCTTTATGTATCTCCGAGACATCAAAGGATATCCCCTGACATCTCGGACACAAAGTTACAAATATTATTCCTTTCCTGCAAATAAATTTTACATCATAGCCTTAGCCATCGTAGCGGCTATCTTATTCATCCTAGTAGCTTGCGCCACAGAAAGGCTGGAACTTGCATTCTCAAGCTTCTTCTGCAAAGACTCTGCCGACTCAAGAAGCGATGAATACTCAGCCATCACGCTCACATCCCCCGCCTGAGCCTTCTTTGCTGCAGCCACAAGCTTATTGCAATATGACTCATACTCGTCAAGAATCTTATCCCAATCCTCGCCACCTGAGACTGCAGCAACCTCTTCAGTTTCCAATTCATCTGCATCTTCCACTTCTGAAGTCGATGCTGTTGAAGCAACTCCGCTATACGGTACATACTTCGCACTGCTCCACCTCGGTTTCAAAACGATATATTTACCATTCTGACGCATCATCTCCCACATAGCACTTGGCTTTCCATCCCAGTTTTCTTTCGACCCTGACTCATCCATCACAGCTCGATAATCGCCGGCCTTAAGATAGTGATGATATGTATCCACGTCATAGTCTGTGGCATCATCAATGTCATAGTAGCCGAAATCAGTAATCTCATTCATATTCGCATCTAATACAACGACATCGAGGTCAAACCCATCGTCAGATGCCACGTCCTTATTCACCTTTACCTGAAGTGTCGAGGCAATTTTGACGTATGGCTTACCGTCATCCGTGAATTCACTCAAAGTGATGGCCGCCTCCTTGCTCTCGATTGTCATGTAGTCTCCGAGAGCTCCAAGTTCAGGCTTTACTTCAAGCTTAAGTGTGTTCGGATCGTTACTGCCTCCTCCACAAGATGCCATTCCCAGGACCATAAGGAGTGCAAGCGCCATTCCGCCGATCTTCCACGCAGGAACGAGTCCCGCAATTCTTTCTTTCTTCATGATGATAATGTTTTTTGAGTTATGAAATGTTTTCGCTTGCAAAGTTAATACTTGACTCTCAACAATAAAAATTCCATTTTAGTCCATTTTTCAGTCCATCAGCCCGCTCATTATGGAAATCCGAATTATTTTCACTAATTTTGAACCCGCAAAACAGACCTCCTC
>CAMWQY010000377.1 GCA_947176355.1 uncultured Porphyromonadaceae bacterium | reverse complement strand
CTCCTCTTCCCGACATATAAAGGATTGGCAGGAATATGTAACGCTTTTCATGTAAATCCATAGTAACTTTGCATCTGAATTATTAACAGAACATCGTTACTATGGATTTTCTTGATTCTCTTCTTTATATGCTCAATGAGATGTCTCCCTATATTCTGTTGGGCTTTCTGATCGCCGGACTGCTGCATGCGTTCGTTTCGCGTGAGACGTTTGCACGTCATCTTTCGGGCAATTCCCTTGGCACTGTAGTAAAGGCAGCACTTATAGGAGTGCCGTTGCCTTTGTGTTCATGTGGCGTTCTGCCTACAGCCATTGCGATGCGCCGCAATGGGGCATCCCGCGCAGCATCATCAGCTTT
Source organism: uncultured Porphyromonadaceae bacterium (assembly GCA_947176355.1). GTDB lineage: Bacteria > Bacteroidota > Bacteroidia > Bacteroidales > Muribaculaceae > Lepagella. The sequence continues at coordinate 2,421 of CAMWQY010000377.1, read as the reverse complement.
TCTTATATCCACCCCTCAGACAGGTGTAGACTCAATCGCTGCTACATGGTCGCTTCTCGGGCCTGCATTTGCCATTCTTCGTCCTGTAGCGGCTCTTGTGACAGCTGTCTTCGGTGGTGTGGCTGTTGGCACTACTGAGCGTGGCGAAGCTGAATCAGACGCTTGCTATGTGGCGGCTGATGCAGCAGAGGAGCGACCGAATACATTTGTCGGAAAAATAGTAGCCTCGCTTCGTTACGGATTTGTTGACCTTGTGTCAAGCATTGGTCTTTGGCTCACTATCGGACTGATTATCGCAGCTCTCATCACGGTATATGTCCCGGCAGACTTTTTCTCTATTCTTGGAAATAAGCCTATAGTATCGATGATCATTGCTCTCATCGTGGCAGTCCCCATGTATGTATGCGCCACAGGGTCTATTCCTATTGCCCTTTCGCTTATCTTGAAGGGTCTCTCTCCCGGCACGGCATTCGTGCTCCTCATGGCGGGTCCGGCAGCCAATTTCGCTTCCTTCACGCTTATCTCGCGCGAGATGGGAAAGCGGGCTGCTACAGTCTATCTGGGTTCCATAATCATTGGGGCAATGGCTATGGGTCTTGCCATAGACTATTTGATGCCTTCTCATTGGTTTGCCATTGGGCATGACTCGGCTATGCACGGTGCATGTCATCATGAATTCAGTACGTTCTCTACGATCTGTTCCGCTATCCTTGCCGGATTGCTGATATTTTCGCTTATACGCAGATTTTATAATCCCAAAACAAACACTCATACAGCTATGACACAGGAATACATCATTACGGGCATGAATTGTCCTCATTGCCAGTCCGCCGTAAGAAAAGCCATTGCTGCTGTGGATGGAGTTGATACCGTAGAGGTCGACCTTCATGCAGGACTCGCCACTGTAGACGGCAGTGTAGACCACGCTGCCGTAATAGAAGCTGTCCATGCAGCGGGCTTCGAAGCCAGCCTCAAGTAATTCATGGCTTGAATACTGACAAATCCCTCAATGAGTGATGAAAATTACAAAAAAACATCCCTCATTGAGGGATGTTTTTGCTTAAAATCCTCCCTCATTGAGGGATTTTTTTATAACTTTGCAAAAAAATAGCAGTGTTATGATAGATTATTCCCTTATTGCTTTCATGGAAGAACGATTGAAGAGTACGCCGTTATCCTTTAATCGATATATGTTTGACAGAATCACCTGGAATAGCCGTCTAATCGGTCTTACCGGTCCGAGAGGTGTCGGTAAATCGACAATGATGCTTCAATATATGCTAAGTAAATCTTCAAGAAAAGATATGTTGTATGTGACGGCAGACCACATGTGGTTTGCTACGCATTCTCTCGTAGAACTCGCAGATGAGTTTGTCAAGGATGGCGGTAAATGGCTTTGTATCGATGAGGCACACCGATATGAGGGATGGTCAAGGGAGATAAAGCAGATTTATGACGGGCATCCCGGGCTTCAGATAGCCTTTACCGGCTCTTCTGTATTGGATATAACAAAAGGTGAAGCAGATTTGAGCCGTAGGGCTTTGATGTATCATATGCAAGGTCTTTCTTTTCGGGAATATCTTAAGATGTTTCATGGAATTGACGCTCCTGTTTTGGGATTGAATGATATTCTGTATGGAAGTTTAGGGTTGCCTGCAAGTCTTGATCATCCCCTGCCGCTATTCAGGCAGTATTTGGAAGAGGGATATTATCCATTTGCAATTGAAGGTGATCTTGCGCGTAGGATTCAGCAGGTGGTAAGCCTGACAGTGGAAACCGATATACCTATGTATGCGGATATGAAGGCATCCACGGCAAGAAAACTCAAGCAGATGCTCGGTGTAATAGCAAAGTCCGCTCCGTATAAGCCAAGTGCTGAGAATCTTGCACAAGAGATAAAAGTCAGTAAGAATAATGTTGGAGACTACCTTTTATGGCTTGAGAAGGCAGGAATGATAGGACAGCTGCGCGACGATACCGGTGGTATGCGTGGATTAGGAAAAGTGGAGAAAGTATTTCTTGACAATCCCACACTGATGACCGTTCTCTCAGGCGACAGACCAAATATCGGAAATCTCAGGGAGACATTTTTCTATAATCAGATGCGTGTAGACTATGATGTGATGTCATCTAAGATATCAGATTTCCGTATTGATGACTTTGTGTTTGAGATAGGGGGGAAGAACAAGGGGCAGCGTCAGATACGGGATGCACAAAAAGGTTATGTAGTTAAAGACGATATCGAATATCGGCATGGCAATATTATACCTCTCTTCTTGTTTGGGCTGACTTATTGAGAAAAAAAATGCTCCCACGTTCTATTGAAAGCGGGAGCATTTTTTTTCACAGTATTTATTTTTGATTAAGGCTTGAATCAATGTATAATTTATAATGTATGATTCATAATTATTTAGATTAAGG
>CAMWQY010000376.1 GCA_947176355.1 uncultured Porphyromonadaceae bacterium | reverse complement strand
ATACAGAAATGGCAAATCATAAGTCATCACTTAAAAGAATCCGTCAGGCTGAGAAACGCAGACTCGAGAATCGTTACTGGGCTAAGACCGCACGCAATGCTGTGCGCAAAGTCCGCAAGATGGAAGATGCAGCAGAAGCTCAGGCTGCCTTTAATAAGGTTAGTGCACTTCTTCAGCGTCTTGGTCGCAAGAACGTTATCTCGAAGAATAAAGCTGCCAACCTTTGCAGTGGCCTTCAGATTCACATCAACAAGCTTACAGCTGCCGCTAAGTAATTTTTCGGCTCGCTGATTGTTGGCCCATTCGTCTATCGGTTAGGACGAGAGATTTTCATTCTCTAAAGAGCAGTTCGACTCTGCTATGGGCTACTCCCCAAATCCATCCTATCCCCCGAGACCCGTTGCCTCCCCCGAGGCGCGGGTCTCAACTTTTTTAGTGTAGTGAGCACACTCCGTGTGCGTCCTGCACTGTCAAGAAGTTAATAAAAAAGTCCTTAAGGTCTTTAAAGACTTTAAGGACCTTAAGGACTTTAACATCTTTAGATAGTGTCTTAGTCAGCCACTATCACGAAGCCGTCGCGCTTGGTCAGTGTCACTGCGACTTTCGCCGGATTCTTTATCTTCAGTGTCTTTGCTGCAAGCGGTGTCTTCCCATCCTCAGCGTAGAGTTTCACTTCCTGACCTTTCGATAGCATCGGAAGGTCAAGTTCAAGCTTCAGAGGTTTCTCATCTGCCGATACGCCGGCAATATACCATTTCCCGTTTGTTCCCTTGCGTGCAAGCACTACATACTTGCCCGGATAGCCGTCGATGAAGACTGTGTCGTCCCACGTTGTGGGGACATTCTTCATGAAATCGATTGCATCTGCAGGAGCGTCGGTAAGGTTGTTGGGTGCAAGGGCAAAGTTCTGTACAGGATTCTGGTAAAGGATAGATACAGCAAGCTGGAAGGCATCTGTAGTGCGACGTGTCGTGCCTCCGTCATTGCCTCGATTCAATCTCTTGTTTAATACTGTGCCGCCATATTCCATCACTCCCGCTGCATTGCGTATGAATGGATGGAGCGTCGCATTGAAATCCTCCATGTCGCAGAAATCCTGACTGAACACAAGATTTTCTGAGGCTAATACTGCTTCGCTCCCCACATAGTTGGGATACATGCGCTCCCAGCCGCGGGGCATTGTGCAGCCGTGGAAGATCACGCTGATGCCATGATCATTGGCATCGCTAAGTATATCCTCATATAAGCGCATAGTCTCCTGCTTGTCGCCTCCGAAGAAATCCACCTTTATTCCCTTTATACCAAGGCTTTCCAGCCATTTCATCTCTTCCTTGCGCGGGATTGGACGCGACATCTTGTTGATAGGTCCCTGCTCAATGTCATTCCACCAGCCTGATGATGAATACCAGATTAGGAGATTTACACCTTTCGACTGGGCATACTTCGCGAGTTTAGCGATACCGTCCTTGCCAATATTTGTATCCCACCAATTATCGACCAGCACATTCTGATAACCCATGTCTGCGGCAAAGTCGATATATTTTATCTGGTCTTCATAATTGATGGAGTTATCTTGCCAGAGTATCCAGCTCCATGTCCCCTTCCCCGGCTTCACTTCAAAGTCAGATGCGTATAGAGGCTCCACAAGATTCCATGGAATAGTGGTCTCTACAATCGGTTTCAATGTCTTTCCTATTGTTATGGTACGCCAAGGTGTCTTTCCTGGAAGACTGATTGCCGGAGCTGATGAGCCGTTTCCATTGTTTTCTTCCGGCATTGGATATTCGATGGCAAATACGCCATCCTTATACTCGCCCAAGCGGCTACCGCAAAAATATCCGTCCACACCGGTCTCTGTAAGCAGTGCCCAGCCATTGTCGCCTACATGGAAGAGGGCTGGGAAGGTAAAGCCATGTCCATATTCAGATTTTTCTGAAAGGGGAGCTTCAGCCTTATAGTTCTCCTCGTATGAAGGTTTGGTTCGTTTCCATCCTATCATGGCATCGCTCTGAGGAGTTAGGAAGGTAGTCGTGAAGTCCGGGAAGCGGAAGCCGGAGGCTTCCTTCTCGATAATCATGCTGCGGGTATTTCCTTCTACAGGGATAATATAGCGGAAAGCGATATCATTGTTGCCTACCTGCCATTCGATGCTCATATCCTTTTTCTTGCCGGCTGAATACTCTTCTGTCAATGTGTTTGCTGTCCAATCAATATGACTTTTCTTAATTTTTGCCTGATCAAACGATTTCTCCACTTTCCCGGTCTTTTCTCCGATCAGTGTCAGACCTTTGGAAAAGTCACCGATATTTGACACGAAGCCTAACGGAGAATCAAGGAGGATTGGCTGTCCGTCGTATGTCACTGAATAGAGTGGCTGTCCCGCTGCCGACAATGAAGTTGTCAGCACTAATCTTCCATCCGGACTGCTCACCGTAGCAGCCCATCCCGTAAGCCATGCGCCTCCTAAAGCGCACAATGCAATGTATCTAAGTTTCATGATTTATATAGTAGTAATTATATTCCAAGATCTTTGAATAAGGCTTCCGATGACTCATAGTGTTTTATTCGGCCGGCCTCTATGTCTTCTAAAGCCTCATCCAAGCCTGTCTTTTTCTTTCTGATTGGTCTGGCGATAGATACTCCCTCAAGAGCATTAAGTATTTTTTTCAAGTGAGGAAGTATTGATTTGTCCTCGATATTGATAGTTAGCTGAGTCATATAAATGATGGTATTAATGGATATGCTGTCTCTTGTAAACATCTCCGAGCCCACGAGACAGGCAGA
>CAMWQY010000375.1 GCA_947176355.1 uncultured Porphyromonadaceae bacterium | reverse complement strand
CCAATAGGCACCTGCACCTCTGAAATCAGATTTGCAAATTTTTCAAGAAATCACTATCTTTGTGACAAAATAGTAGATTATGGATCAGACAAACTCAAAGTATCCTATTGGAGACCAGGATTTCAAGATGCTCCGGGAAAACAAATTCACATATATTGATAAAACCAAGTATATCGAAAGAATCATAGATGACTCCAAATATATATTCCTGGCACGTCCGAGACGATTTGGTAAGAGTCTGTTTCTATCTACGCTACAGTATTTCTTCGAAGGGAAACGCGATCTCTTTAAGGGACTCTACATCGATTCTACAGATTGGGAATGGGAGCCATATCCCGTGCTGCGTATTGATCTCAATAGAGACAGTTATGAAGAGCCGGGCCTACTTGATGCGCAACTTGAAAAGACTTTAAAGAAATATGAAGCCAAATATGATGTGACAAACATAGCCGGATCCTATGCTACCCGATTTCAGACCATTATCGAGACTGCACATGAGAAAACCGGGAAGCCGGTTGTAATCCTTGTCGATGAATACGACAAGCCCCTTGTAGCCAATATCCACAACAAGGAGAATATAGAGCATTACCGTAACCGTCTTTCCGCTATCTACTCCAATTTCAAGAGCTCAGCCGAACATATACGCCTGGTATTCCTGACTGGAGTAAGTAGGTTTGGCAAACTTAGTGTTTTTTCCGATCTCAACAACATCCGCGACATAACGTTTCTCGATGAATACGCAGATATCTGTGGCATTACAGAGAAGGAACTGCTCGAATACTTTAAGCCGGGAATAGCAAAATTAGCCGAAAAGGAAGACGTGTCTTATGAAGAGGCATGCATGAAACTTAAAAAGAACTATGACGGCTACAAGTTCGCCAAGACCGGAAGTGAGGTCTACAATCCTTGGTCGCTTCTTAATGCCATGGCTGACTCTCAGATAGCCAACTATTGGAACGATACCGGCATGCCAAGAATCGTCGCCAAGACCTTGAAACGTGTCAATGCCAACCTTCAGGAAATGTTTGACTCATACTGCACGGAAGATGACCTTAAAGGACTCGACTTACTGACACCTCAACCCCTCGCTCTGCTTTATCAGACAGGCTATCTCACCATAAAGAGCTATAATCCCAAGATCAGACGATATCGGCTCGGAATCCCTAATGACGAGGTCAAGGATGGTCTCTTCAAAGTGCTCCTGCCCTACTACGTCAAAAGCCTTTCTTATAAAGAAGAGAAAAAAATAATTTCTGACATGGTGATGTATTTCATCTTAGGAGATGCCAATGCTGCCATGAAATGCCTTCAGGCATATTTTGCCGGAGTCCACTTTAAGATGAAGATGGATAATGAGAATAACTTCCACAATGCCTTCTTTCTGCTGATGGATCTTGTGGGGCTTGAGACGGAAACTGAATCCACCACTTCTGACGGAAGCATCGACATAGTCATCAAGACAGAAGACTACATATACGTAATAGAACTGAAATACGACAAAAGCGCCGAAGAAGCATTGAAGCAAATCGAAGAAAAGAATTATTCCCGTAAATTCCAGACCGATTCCCGCCAAATTATCGAAATCGGAGTCAACTTCTCATCAGAAACCCGCTGTATAGAAAACTGGGAAATCAGGACAACCCGATAATTTCAAATTAGGCATAAGACTTCCATAAAAAATTCGGAGTATCTTTGTAAAAAACAGGATACGTGTAGAAAAGATGTTGCGAAAAATATGATAAATCTTGCATCGGAGTGTTTTTTATAGCCGATGCAAGATTCATTATATATGGGTAGTAGGGTTTTAGCGTAACTTTGCAGCACGCAAAACAAAGCTGTATAAATTCATTTACTAAACCCATATTTATGAAAAAATCTTTTCTAATCTCACTCCTGATGCTCCTGACAGCGGCATTCGCCTATGCGCAAGACATCATGGTGAAAGGAACGGTAATCTCCGCAACCGATGGAGAACCGCTTATCGGAGCAACCGTGCTCTGCGTTCAGACAAAAGCCGGAACCGCTACTGACTTCGACGGCAACTTCGAACTCAAGGTTCCTGAGGGCTCAGACCTCACTATCTCCTACATCGGCTATAAGACTACAGAAGTAAAGGCCGCTCCCGAGCTGACAATCCATCTTGATGAAGACGCAGCCCTTCTTGACGAAGTGGTTGTGGTAGGCTACCAGACAGTACGCAAAGCTGACCTGACAGGTGCTGTATCGGTAATGAACATGAAAGAGCCTCTCAGCGAGAACTCCGGCAACATCATGAACTCTATGGCAGGCAAAATGCCGGGCGTCAATGTTGTGCCTGATGCAGCCCCCGGCGGCACAGGCTCAATCCGTGTGCGCGGTATGTCGACCGCCAATTCAAGCAACGATCCACTGTACATTATAGACGGAGTGCCGACCGACAATATCAACTGCATCAATCCAAGCGACATCGAGACTATGCAGGTGCTGAAAGATGCTGCTTCCGCCTCTATCTACGGCTCACGTGCAGCCAACGGCGTGGTCATAATCACCACTAAGCATGGAAAAGGAGACAAGCTTTCAATCAATGTCAACTATGCGATATCAGCCCAGACCATTGCAAAGAGATATGATGTGATGAACGCTGAGCAATGGGGACAGGCCTACTGGATGGCATCCCGCAACTCAGGAATAGCACCTGCTCATGTGCTTTACGGCGACGGCCCTACACCTGTGCTTCAGCAATACGCCGACGGCAATCCCAACTTCCCGACAGCAAACACCGACTGGCAGGATCAAGTCTATCATACAGCGC
>CAMWQY010000374.1 GCA_947176355.1 uncultured Porphyromonadaceae bacterium | reverse complement strand
AGATCTGTATGCAGGTTGCAGCTATGAACCCGATCGCTATCGACCGTGACCACGTTGATGCTCACGTCGTAGAAGGAGAGCTCACAGTAGCTATCGAAAAGACTAAGGAAGAGCAAGTGAAGAAAGCTGTTGAGGCTGCTATCCGCAAGGCAGGCATCAACCCGAACCTCGTAGACAGCGCTGACCACGTAGAGAGCAACATCGCTAAGGGATGGCTCACTCGTGAAGAGGCTGACAAAGCAGCTGAAATCGCCGCTACTGTCGGTGCAGAAAAAGCAGCTAACCTTCCTGAAGCTATGATCAAGAATATCGCAAATGGTCGTCTCAACAAGTTCTTTAAGGAAAATTGCCTTATGGAGCAGGAATACCACCGCGATGCAAAGCTCACCGTAGGTCAATACCTCAATGGTGAAGTCAAGGGATGCGTAGTGGTTGACTTCAAGCGCGTAAACCTCAACCAGGATTAATTTTATTTCACTCAATTATAAAGGGCTCGCAAACAAGCGAGCCCTTTTATTGTTTTATATATATACATAATCAATAAATATTATGTATTAACAAGAAAAATGACTACCACTATAATCTATCCACTATGAAAAAAGATAAAAATCAGACATTCTCTGTGGAAATTACTGAGAATGATCAATTCTTTAAAAACATTCCGGAATCTCTAAATGCAATTCTGGAAGAGGCTGTGCGCCGAAATTGGGATCTCCCTTCCCTTTCAGATTTTAAAGGATCTACATGTACATACGCCGAAGTGGCTGTATATATAGAAAAATTGCACATACTGTTTGATGCTGCAGGAGTTAAACCTGGCGATAAGGTAGCACTCTGCGGAAAGAACTCTGCAAAATGGGCGATTGCGTTTATCTCATGTCTTACAGCCGGCGTAGTGGCAGTGCCAATTCTCCACGAGTTCAAACCGGAGACGATACATCACCTCGTAAATCATTCTGACGCCAAGATCCTTTTTGTAGATGAAGCCATTTGGAAAAACATTGACAAACTGGATCTGCCTTCACTTGAAGGTGTAATATACATCAGCGAATATGGAATGCCATATTCCAAGTCGGAAAATCTGACCATTGCCCACGATAATATCGACAAGTATTTCAAAGACAAATATCCTCACGGATTCACAGCAAAAGATATTCAATGGTTCAAAGACACTCCTGATGATCTTGCAGTGATCAACTATACTTCAGGATCAACAGGAATGAGCAAGGGAGTGATGTTGCCCTACCGCTCGATCTGGAGCAATATAAAGTTTTGCATGGAGTTCCTTACATTCCTGAAGCCGGGAGACGGTGTCTTAAATATGCTCCCGCTCGCCCATCTGTATGGAATGGTGATCGAAATGCTTCATCCGTTTGCCAAGGGATGTCATTGCACTTTCCTCGGACGCACTCCTTCTCCAGCCATTCTTTTGGCAGCATTCGCCGAAGTACAACCTAAGCTCATCATTACAGTTCCTCTCGTGCTTGAGAAGATTGTCAAGACAAAGGTCTTCCCGGTCATCAATCAGCCTAAGATGCGCTTCCTGCTTCGACTCCCCATCATCAAAGGAATAATCTTACGCAAGATAAAGGATCAGCTCATAAAGGCTCTTGGAGGCAAGGTGCAACAAGTCATAATCGGCGGAGCCGCTCTCAATGCCGATGTAAGTGAATTCTTGACTCGAATAAAGTTCCCCCTCACAGTCGGCTATGGAATGACTGAATGTGGACCTCTCATTACATACGAGACTCCGGAAAAAACGATTCCCGGCACTGTAGGGAAGATAGTAGAGAGAATGGAAGCCAAAATCGACTCTCCGGATCCTGAGACTGTCCCGGGCAATCTGTGGGTAAAAGGAGACAATGTCATGAAAGGCTACTATAAGAATGATGAAGCCACAAAGGAAGTGATGCGCGATGGATGGATGAATACCGGCGACCTCGTGATCCGCGACAGAGAAGGCAACATCCGTATTATGGGAAGATCCAAGACCATGATCCTCGGACCTTCAGGTCAGAATATATATCCAGAGGAAATCGAACAGAAGATCAATAATCTTCCATACGTTGTGGAGTCAGTCGTGATTGACGACAAAGGGAAACTTGTAGCCTTGATATATCCGGACTTCGATGCTTTGAAGAAAGACGATAAGGATGTAGATACAGTGATGGAAGAAAACCTGAAGATCCTGAATCCTCAGCTTCCTGCCTACTCAAGGATATCAGAAATTAGGGTAATGGAAAAGGAGTTTGAAAAGACTCCCAAAAGAAGCATCAAACGCTTCCTCTACCAGCCATCTTAGAATCAAATTTTTCAATAAATTAGAATAGGACGCATGATGAGTTGCGTCCTATTTTTCTTTCAAATACTCAGTACTTTAAAAAAAATGAAAAAAAAATCATATTAAAAATATGTTTCTTAACATGAAACAACAATGCAATTATTTGTAACATTTATGAAATATCATCAAATTCACTGGAATAATTATCAAATTGCCATATTTTTGAAAATATTTAATAGATTTGTAACTTTTTGAAATTGTTTCTTAATTTGATTGAAAAAAAGTTATTTGGAAAGTTGGAAAATAAGTATTAACTTTGTAATCGAAATCAAGAGAGATTTCTTAGTTGCCTCCTCAGAGGCTGGATGGATTGGAAAAATATATCGTAATACATTCGAACCTAATACATGAAATTATGGGATTGACCTGTGAAGGCCAGTGATGCGGCGGAGGCCATAATACAAATACCTAAACATTATACCTGAAACGCCTGAAACAATCTTTTGCTAACCTTTTACGATTT
>CAMWQY010000373.1 GCA_947176355.1 uncultured Porphyromonadaceae bacterium | reverse complement strand
AATGAAACATGAGGCGATTAATTTCTTCAACATATTTACTTATCTTAAAAGAGGGCAAAGACATGGAATAACCCATGTCTTTGCCATATTATCATAAAATTTTTATCGAACAATCATCTTGGAAGAATCAACCGAGCCGTCTTCATATACAATACGCTTAATGACGACACCAGAAGTCGGCTTCTGAACTATACGACCTGCAATGTCGTAGTACTTGATGTCTGTCACTCTTTTGCCGGAATTGATTGCTGCCACCGCATCGTCCTCAAGATCAAGAGTCACAATCTCGCTGCGAGTCTCAACACCATTATACTTGTAGACACTCTGCACGCCGAGTGTGGATATACCTTCGACAAAGAAAGCGACCATATGCTCGGTAGATCCATATCTTTTAAGAATCCAGTTTTCATCTAACGACCAAGGAATCTCTTCCAACGACTCTTCCATATTGTAGTCATCGGCATCAAATTCCCATACCTCACCATCGACATATACGACATAGCTGAGATCCTCGAGTTTCAAGTAATCACCCTCTGTGGATACAGCCGGCAAGAAGAATGAGAATGAAGAATAGCCTTGTTCCTGCATTTCATCTGCAAAAGCCAAACCATAAGGATTCTCAGGGATGCCCTCAAATGATTCCTGACGAATGAGGGTGAGATTCATTAAATCGTTGACGTAATAGACATCATTTTTAGACGTATTGAACAGAAGAACAACATTTTTGTCTTTTGCGACCATTGTCTCCTCCTCAAAGTCCCAGACAAGCTGGAATACATAATCGGGATCCATCAAATCCTCGTAGAAGATATTGCCATCCTCATCGATCGTCAGTTCGACACACTTAGTGAAAATATGATATCCTAAAAAGTCACCTACGTATTGATCCTGAGCAATTGAAACGGTTGCTGTGTAATCATCATATTCCAAAGTGCCCTTAACCCAAGCATCAGGCATTCTCTCACAAAGGCCCTGAAAATAGATTTCCTCTCCACCCTGAGCAAAGCTAACCTGCCAGCCAAATCCGTCGCCTTCAGCTGTCCAGAAATTTTCCGAGACTTCAAACCCATCGGGAAGCTGCACAGGCACTTCATCGAATGGAGAAATAGACAGATCCCAAGCACCGAGACCAATCCATGTGCCATCATCACTGTCAGCAACTCCTAAAATGACATCCCGGCTTAGATCTTCAGCAGTCATAGTGCCCTCATCATCGATATTCAATGTAAGAGTAGACTTTTCCTCTGGCCAATACCAATCATCCTGCATGGTGAGAATGGACATATAGTAGGCTTCAGGAAACCCTAAATCAGGATCAAACTCATAATAAATAGGCTGAGGGAGTTCGACTATAATCTTATCCCCTTCCTTGACACCCTTGATATAAGACTTAGTTGGTAGATTAGGAAATATCTCATAGATATACACCTCATTGTCGCTACCATAAACGATATGGGAGCCATACGTCTGATCCCGAAATTCAGTGAAACCAACGCCTGATAGAGTAATACCACTTGTGGTCACTGTGACATCTACCTTCTCACCTTCTACTGAAGTAATGACATCCTCCGCAGAGCTGAGCCCCGGGGCTATTTTTTTGACAGATGATGCAGCAAATCCCGAAAATACAATACTTGCTACTCCGAGTGCGATCAATATTTTTCTCATAAAGCAAAATTTTTAGATAACAAAGAGATTAACGCACCATCTTCTTGACTGATATGGAGGGTCCGTCGGTGAATGTGATTCGCTTGATGAAGAGACCGGAAACCGGCTCAGCCACTTCTCTACCTGCAATGTCGAAATACTTCACGTTTGCTATCTTCTTGTCGGCATTGACAGCAGACACAGCACTCTCATCCAAATCAAGGGTTACGATTTCGCTGCGGGTCTCAACACCATCGTACTTATAGACACTCTGCACTCCTATGGTAGAAACACCTTCTGCAAAGATATATACAGCGCGGCGACAATCTCCAAAATTCTTTATTATCGTAAAATCGTCATTCTCAAATGACCATGGAATTTCCTCAATTGATTCCTCGAGACCGTAATCTTCAGCATCTAATGTCAATGGTTCGCCATTAGCATATATCACATAATATAAATCATTACTATCAAGCACATAGCCATCTGTAGACAATGCAGGAATATTAAATTCAAATACAGCCTCCCCCCATTGTTCCATCATATCATAGTATTTTAGTCCATATGGATTGGCAGGAGTTCCCTCGTAAGAATCCTGTATGATGAGTTCAAAATCGAAAAGCTCATCAACAAAATAGACTTCTTTCTTAGACATATTGAAAAGAAGAGATACGGAAGAATCTTTCAATACCATCTTTTCCTCCTCATAATCCCAAATGAGCTCGAATCTGTAATCATCCGGCATCAATTCATAGTATGCTTCATTATCTTCATTCACAAGGAGCTTAGCACATTTAGTGACTACAAATACACCATCATAATCGCCAACATACTGATTCTGGTCAATGTAAACATGAGCTTCAGTGTCATCATACTCTACAGATGCCTTTACCCAAGCCTCCGGCATAATTTTGCTAAGACCCTGAAAATATACTTCCTCGCCACCTTGAGCAAAGTTTACATGCCAACCATAGCCCAAATAATCGCTTTTATAAGTCCAGAAATTCTCAGATACCTCCAAGTCATCAGGAACTGTCACTTGAGTTTCGTCAAATGGCTCAAAAGACAGGTCCCAGGCACCATATCCGGTCCATACACCGTCGGTACAAAATGTATAGGCAATAATATGCCTCGGATTGATGCCTTCAGCTTTCCACGTGCCA
>CAMWQY010000372.1 GCA_947176355.1 uncultured Porphyromonadaceae bacterium | reverse complement strand
GCATCAAGGCTCTGCATGCTTGCTTACCGCTTCTACACGCTGTCAAAGCCAGTCATCCCCAATTTTATTGTGGTTGCAATTGCGGTTGCAGTATATATAACGCTAATATCAGGCATTTTGTTTTATATATAATAAAAAAAGAGAAGAAATTTTTGATTTTCTTCTCTTTTTTTCTTGTATAAAACAGTTTTGTCAGTTCTTCTTTTGTTCTTTAGCCCATGTATCACGCAGACCGATAGTCTTATTAAATACAAGGTGGCCGTCCTTGCTGTCAGGGTCAACGGTGTAATATCCGAGACGCTGGAACTGGAAGTGGTCGCCGGGTTTTGCGTTCTCGGCAAGCCATGGCTCTACCATTACATTTTCTCTTACTTTAAGAGAGTCCGGATTAAGAAGATCACGGAAATCACCCTCTTCTGCAGAAGGATTCTCAACAGAGAACAGACGGTCGTAGTCACGAACCTCAACCTTGACAGCTGTAGGAACGCTGACCCAATGGAGCGTACCCTTTACTTTGCGGTCTGAACCCGGGAGACCACTACGGGTGTCGAAGTCAACATCAGCATGGATTGCAGTTATATTTCCTTCGGCATCCTTATCCACTCCCGTACATTTTATTATGTATGCTCCTTTAAGACGAACTTCCTTATCGGGGCTAAGACGGAAGAACTTCTTGGGAGGATTCTCCATGAAGTCTTCTCGCTCTATCCAAAGTTCGCGGCTGAAGGGCATCTCATGCTGTCCTGCCGTGGGATCCTCCGGATTTGAATCAAGCTTGAAGATTTCCTCTTTCCCTTCCGGATAATTGTCGAGGATAAGTTTCACCGGATTCTGCACTGCGTGAACTCGGATAGCCGTAGCATTCAAGTCTTCACGAACCGAGTGTTCGAGAAGCTCTATATGGTTTAGTGCCTCATATTTTGTGTATCCGATTCTGTTGACGAAGTTGCGTATCGACGAAGGTGTAAAGCCTCTGCGGCGCAGGCCGCAAATTGTCGGCATTCGAGGGTCGTCCCAACCATTGACAAGACCTTCCTTGACAAGCTGGAGAAGCTTGCGCTTGCTCATTACTGTGTAAGTTAGGTTCAGACGGTTGAACTCGATCTGACGCGGGCAATATGACTCGTCGGCAAGTTCCTTAACAAAATATTCGTATAGCGGACGGTGAGGCACGAACTCAAGAGTACAGATGGAATGGGTCACACCCTCAAAATAGTCGCTCTGTCCGTGCGCAAAGTCATACATAGGATATACTTTCCAAGTGTCGCCGGTGCGCCAGTGCGGAGTCTTTATGATGCGGTACATGATTGGGTCGCGGAAGTGCATGTTGTCGCTCGCCATGTCTATCTTAGCGCGAAGCACCATCGAACCCTCCTCAAACTCACCCCTGTTCATCGCCTCAAACAGTCGGAGGTTTTCTTCAATAGGGCGGTCACGGTAAGGTGAATTTTGTCCCGGTTGTGTAGGGGTTCCCTTCTGACGTGCAATTTCATCACTCGACTGTTCGTCGACGTATGCCTTCCCTTCCTTGATCATTCTGATAGCAAGGTCCCAAAGCTGTGGGAAGTAGTCGGAAGCATAGTAAAGGCGGTCGCCCCAATCAAAGCCAAGCCAATGGATGTCGCGTTTGATTGCCTCTACGTATTCTGTATCCTCCTTCTGAGGGTTTGTATCGTCGAAGCGGAGGTTGCAGGTGCCACCAAACTTTTCAGCGGCGCCGAAATCCATGATTATTGCCTTGGCATGTCCGATGTGGAGATAACCATTTGGTTCAGGTGGAAAACGTGTGTTGAGTCTTCCTCCGTTTTTGCCGGCTTCAAGATCTTCCTTGATGTATTGCTCCACAAAATTCAGTCCTGATTCATTCTCTTTGATTTCTTCAGTAGTTTCTGCCATATTTGGTAAATTTTCTGATCAACCAAATGTCCTTCAAAGGGGCATGTAGTTGATGCCTGCGTTAATATCAGTGCAAAATTAATAAAATAAGGTGGAACGACAAAAAAAATGCAGCAATTGCTGCATTTTTTATAATTGATTTTTTTATTCTATACTGTTTTTTAAGAAAGAGCTGCGCGAAGACGCTTGCGAGCGAAGAAGATGCGGCTCTTTACGGTGCCAACCGGAAGGTTAAGTTCTTCAGCTATCTCACTGTATTTGTAGCCTGCTACATGCATGTTGAATGGGATGCGGAACTCATCATCAAAAGTAGCAAGGATTTCGTTGATTTCCTTTACTGTCATACTGCCCTCAGGAGTTTCTAATGCTGATTCCTGAGATGTGTTGATATGATAGAGATCTTCAGTAGTGTCTACGATAGTTGCTTGGCGTACGGTCTTGCGGTAATTGTTTATGAATATATTGCGCATGATCGTCATCACCCAACCCTTGAAATTGGCATCAGATGTGAATTTTTCTTCATTATCAAGAGCCTTGAGAGTTGTATCCTGGAGAAGATCAGCAGCTGCTTCGCGATCAGCAGTAAGCTGGATTGCGAAGTTCATCAGGTTCGATTGAAGATTGATGAGGTTCTTTCGGAATGAATTGTTAGATGCCATTTTGTTTGTTGTTAATTCTGTTTATAAATAGATTTTTGTTCTGTTTTCAACTCTATAACGTAAGCTCGTCTCATATTGTTTCAACTTTTTTCGAAGAAATCGGCAATTTGATTGAACAATTTTGTAATTAATTTATTTTCAATAATTTACATACGATTAAATTAATATATCAATTGTGAAACAACGTGAAACACGAATGAAATCTATTTGCAACAAAACAGAAAAAACAAATAAAACGAGTCTTAAAATTTTCCTATTTTATGAGG
>CAMWQY010000371.1 GCA_947176355.1 uncultured Porphyromonadaceae bacterium | reverse complement strand
ACTCCAACTTCAAGAGTTCGGCAGAGCATATCCGGCTTGTATTCCTGACCGGTGTGAGCCGCTTCAGCAAACTCAGTGTATTCTCAGACCTCAACAATATCCGGGATATAACATTTGTCAACGAGTTTTCGGATATATGCGGCATCACAGAAAAGGAGCTTTTGGACAATTTTCAAGAAGGAATAAGCTCTTTGGCCGAGAAAAGAAGGATTACGTATTATGAGGCTTTGCGTTTACTAAAAAATCATTATGACGGTTACAGGTTTACAGAAGAGGGTAGCGACATCTACAATCCCTGGTCTGTTCTCAATGCGATGCAGGATAGGAGTATCTCCAATTATTGGGGCCGTTCGGGAAAAGCTACCATAATTGCAGAGGCCTTGAAAAATGTAGATGCGGACATAGAAAGCATCTTGTCATCAATTGTGTCGATGCACACACTTGAAGGCCTTGACCTGAAAAGCGCCAATCCGATAGCATTGCTATATCAGACCGGCTATCTTACGATAAAGGACTATGACGTCGAATCTGGTTATGTCACGCTCGGTGTACCGAATCTTGAAGTGCGTCAGTCGCTATTCGACGACTTGCTGCCATATTATGTAAAGACCCGACGTGGAACGGCTGATTTAGTAGTGCAGAACATAATTCAGGATCTGCGTTCAGGAAATGCGGATAAATTCGTGAAGGATCTTGACATTTTCTTAGCTGGAATTCCATACGAGATGAAGATGGAAGATGAAAATAACCTTCATAATGCACTCTTTATCCTATTGACACTCATAGGAGTTAATGTCGAAACGGAGGTCCATACTTCAGATGGTCGCATAGACCTCGTGGTGAAAACTTCTAAATTCATCTATATAATAGAATTGAAGTTCGACCATTCGGCAGAAGAGGCAATGACTCGGATTGACGATAAGCAATACGCTCTTCCTTACGCCAACGACCCGCGCCGTATCTTCAAGATCGGCCTCAACTTCTCCTCCAAGACCCGCCATCTCGACCCTCCGCAAATAGAGGAAATCACCAAATGAAAAGTTTCTATATAAATCACTTCTTGGTCCAGTCTGTATGAGGGTATCTTACAAAAAAGAATATATAAAAATAAAGCACTAATGAATAAAACGTGGTTGTCGATTTTTCTTGCTGTAGTCTCTCTTGCAACCGCCCATGCAACAGATTACTTTGTCTCGCCTAATGGGCTTGACTCAAATCCCGGCACAGAAGAATTGCCTTTCCTTAATATAAGTAAGGCTATAGCAAAGGCTAAGGCAGGAACAACAATCTATCTTCGTGAAGGTATCTATAAGCCAA
Source organism: uncultured Porphyromonadaceae bacterium (assembly GCA_947176355.1). Lineage (GTDB taxonomy): Bacteria > Bacteroidota > Bacteroidia > Bacteroidales > Muribaculaceae > Lepagella. The sequence continues at coordinate 1,504 of CAMWQY010000371.1, read as the reverse complement.
CGGTCAGCGATATCATGAAGGTTAAGGGTGAAAGCAATGTTTATGACTGTGTATATTTCCTATCAACCAATGGCACTTCGCAAAAGCCTATAACCATTACCGGCTATCCGGGAGAGTCCATTATAATAGACTTATCAGATATAAAAACAGAAAATCGAATAATGGGATTTGACTTACGTGGCAATTATTGGCATCTTAAAAATTTTGACATTGTAGGTATACAAGTGACTCAAACGGGACATACTCAAAGTATAAACGTGGGATTGTTTGGTGGAAGTAACTGCATCGTTGAGAATGTCAATATGCACGATGGGATGGGAATCGGGGTCTATGCTACAAAAGGAAGCAACAATCTGGTGCAGAATTGTGATGCTTACAATAATTATGATCCGGTGTCGGAAAATGGTAAAGGTGGCAACTGCGATGGTTTTGGTTTCCATCTCAATAAGGCTGAATTCACTGGTAATGTATTAAGCGGATGCCGTGCTTGGCGAAACAGTGATGACGGTTTTGACCTTATCAATAATTTCGCTCCTGTGGTTGTTGAGAAATGCTGGGCATGGGAAAACGGCTATGATGCCAATATGGTTAGTCGCGGAGACGGTACTGGCATAAAGAGTGGAGGATACGGAATGGGCAGTTCTCCGAAGGTGCCTGCGGTGATTCCGAGAAATACCATCCGCAATTGTATCGCATACGCTAATAAAAATCAAGGATTTTATGCCAATCATCATCTTGGAGGACTTGACTTCATTAATAATTCCGCATATAAAAACCGACGGAACTTCAATATGGTAAACAGAAAGTCAGTGGAAGAAAATGTCGATGTCGATGGATATGACCATAATTTGCAAAACAACGTAGCATATTTCCCGATCTCAAGTGGAGCCGACTGCGTAAATATCAATCTTAGTTTGAGTACATTATCCAACAATACTTTCGATGGCTCATTGACAGTAAATTCTTCTGATTTCAAAAGTCTTGATACGTCAGAATTGCTTCGACCACGAAAGTCAGACGGATCACTTCCTGATATTGATTTTCTGAAGTTAAAGGAAAGTTCTCCGGCTTTTCAATGTGGTATGGGTTGGGAGTTTGAAGGCAGCAATGTGGTTGCATCTATATTTGACGATTCAATAATAAAAGAAGATATATATTTTAATCTTAATGGAATAAAGATAGACAATCCTGCAAATGGAATTTTTATCAAGAGGGGAAAGAAAGTATTCCTAAAATAAATAGCTCTTTTGTATCTGAAAAAGAGAAACTGGCATCCTGAGATTTGCATGGTAATAAAAAAAAATGTATCTTTGCAATAAAATGAGGAAATATGGCAGAAACAGTAAGATATCCAATAGGACAGCAAGACTTTAAGACGCTCATAGAAGATGATTGTCTTTACGTTGACAAAACTCAGTATATCGACAGGATTGTGAGTTCACCGAGTAGATACTATTTTCTTGCGCGTCCTCGCCGTTTTGGCAAGAGCCTATTTCTGTCTTCC
>CAMWQY010000370.1 GCA_947176355.1 uncultured Porphyromonadaceae bacterium | reverse complement strand
GTCTCTGCACTCCAGGTGGATGGATTGTTGACTTTGAGTTCAATTTGCCCATCTCCCGCTCCATGACGTATGCCACTGACTGTCTCACCGACTTTTTTGCCATTCTTATCGAAAATGACAGTAGTGATTTTTCCCCCTTCTACGGGCATATTCAGCGTATAGTCAGCCTTAAAGCTACCGTCAGCCTGAGCATCTATAGCGATATGGTTAATATTGAGCCCAGGGCGAGCTTGCAAGAACACCGGACGCCATATTCCACCGAAATTCCAATAGTCGGCACGACGCTCGGCGAGGTTGACTCCAGCGTTCTCACTTTCTTTTGCGACAGTGACCTCAAGAAGATTCTTTTTCTTGGGACCAAAGGAAACCATGTCGCTTATATCATAGACAAACCGATAGAAACCGCCCTGATGCTTCGACCCGGCTTTGACACCATTGACGCGTACTTGTGTGTCGGTCATGGATGCCTCAAATACTAATTCTATTTGTTTTCCGCGCCAATCTTCAGGAACTTCAAATTCATATTTGTACATTCCCTTTTCATCTGCAATCCCTTCAGGGAAGGCCTTATCATGGAACTTTATACCATACTGATACGTTCCAAATCCCTGCAGCTCCCAGCATGAGGGAACTCCAATCTTACTCCATTTGCCGGGATTATTGCCGTCTGTGACCATAAAATCCCATTCTACCATATCGTCGCAGCCCTTACCTGAGAGATATTTGCGCTCGGTGGAGACCGAGTCTGCCCAAATAGGCATGGTCGCTATCAATGAGCCAAGGATAATCAGAGGTTTCTTCATGATTGTTTAATTTATTATTGTAGGTTAGATTATTATCAATGTAATTATCAATCGTCGCAAAAACACGATTTAATTATTACGGGGGGGTCATTGCACTTCCAGAGAGTCGAAAGCTATCCCGTCGAGATCGGGAGCGGAAACAACTACTTTATATGTGCCCGCGTTGATATACCCTCCTGTGGTAGTGCTCAGCATCCGCCACTTTTCGGGAGTGTCAGGAAGCGTAAGAGTGTCATCTTTCAACACTGCTCCGTTGGGAGCTATCAACTTCAGATTGACAGCCACCGGATGACCATTAGTGTTCATAAACTTGAAGCGCAGGGCATAGACTTGGGCAAGTCCGGTTGAAATTGTCCACTCTATTCTGCCATTGCCATTGAAAAAGACACCTGTTTGCTTTTTCCATTCCTTTTTATAGTAGTTCCCTTCGCATTTAGCATCTTCAGCCTCATAAACTACCGGGAGACGGGAATTTTCATCGACCGGAAGCATCTCTGCGGGCATCTTTGCCAACACGTCGCTCTCAGCCTTTTTCCAGCTCCATTCTGATTTGTCGAGACTCTCCGGTGTCTTTACACTTTGGTCAAGAGTAGCCACTGCTATTGCAGAGACTACGGCTTGCCCGGCCTTAACCTCGGGGAAACTGATACAGAGGACACCGTCGGTGACATTGCAGTCCACTACTTTTTTCAGCAATGTGTCATGCCCGGCCTCGGCCCAAATATCGAGGTCGTCAATGACTACGGAGTCATTTACAGCAACGTCGAATATGCGCAATCCCTTACAATCGGTGCCTTTTCCGCCTCCCGTTCCGTGCCAAGGCTCAATGAAGTATAGTTCCACTTGATAGTGACCGTTTGGCAGGGGGATATTATATGAAAGCCGATGTCTTCCAAATCTAAAAGATTGCAAGAGTGGCCAATCTACACTTCCATTGATTGGGTCATGTGTCTGCCGCTGGCTCGCCAGATAAGGTGACAATCCATCGAAATCTTGAGCCCAGGAGTGAGAGAGTGTGGAGTCATCGGCTTGCCATACCTGCCTAAATTCATCCGTATACTCATCGCCTCCACAATTTATGCGAACTACATAATTCATTCCTTGTTGAGCTTTGAGAGCAGTCGATCCTGTACTCTTTAAAGAGTCGAATCCTGGTGCCTCAGGGAGATTATCAAGCACAATAATATCTTCCGCAACAGGTTGGCCTCCGTAATATCCCACGGCACGAAGCACGTTATAGTTGATCGTCGCATCAGTCCATCTAAAGCGGGTGCCAATTTCACCCTTCCGGCGTAGCCCAAAAGAAATGGTTTCGGAAAGATCATTATAAAGAGCCACAGAATCGCAATTGCTATATACTTCAATTGTGGCAGCCCGTGGGTTAGAGAACCGGTCGGGCCAGGTGTGGGAACAAATATATACGAATGGATCCTTATGGGCTGGCACATAGTTGGCCTTATACATATAATATACGTCGGCCGGTTCCTCCCATGGAGTCACTAATCCCTTATAGTTGAATGGTCCTACTTTGTCAATTATCCTATAAGCCTCATCGGGTTGGCGACGCCCTGGATTGTCGTGGCTGCTGAAAATCCACTGATAATGACCACAGACACTATCTCGAACACGCTCAGCCTCCCGGATTTTTGTTTCCAGAAGCTGTGTCATCCGCTCCTCGGTCCAAGGACCTGCGGGATCAAATTCGCCCGGTTCGGAGTGGAATCCCAGTGTTCGCCATGCCCCATACTCGCCGTTGAGGAGCTGATTGGGCCGTGACAATTCTTCGCCATATTTATAAATGTCGCCACCATAAGTGCCGCTCCAATTTTGAATTACGTTCCAATCGGTGCCCTCACCGCCATTACATGTTGTGATCACGCGCATGTCACGCGCCGTTGGATCCATTTCACGTATAATATCCGAGCATTCTTCGGTAAAATCGCGAGGAAGAGTGCTTTCATTTTGCAGGCCCCACATTACCACTGACGGAGAGTTACGACGCTCCTTCACCCACTGGCGTAGAAG
>CAMWQY010000369.1 GCA_947176355.1 uncultured Porphyromonadaceae bacterium | reverse complement strand
ATCCGAGGATATGGTCGATACGGTAAGCATCGAAATATTCCGCCATTTTCTGGAAACGCTGTTTCCACCATTTGAATCCATCTTTTGCCATCTCATCCCAGTTATAGGTAGGAAAGCCCCAATTCTGGCCAAGGATTGAGAAATCATCCGGTGGAGCACCGGCTTGGGAGTCCATGTTGAAAAGTCGTGGATTCTTCCATGCGTCTACACTTTCACGTCCGATGCCAATCGGGATATCTCCCTTAAGCACAATGCCATTCTGATGAGCATAGTCTCTCACCTCGCGCAGCTGACGGTCAAGATGATACTGCACGTAATAATAGTAAAGAAACTCATATTCATGCTTGTCAATGAATTTGCTGACTGCTTCATCATTATAGACAGCATATTCTCCCCATTTTGAATTGTCGGCAGTATGAAAGAAATCGCGGAGTATCGACCATGCGGCATATGAACGAAGCCAATATTCATTCTTAGCTACAAAGCGTTTGTATTCCTGTGTTTCCCTTGTTGCTTTGCCCTGCTCTGCATATATTTCCAGAAGATAGCTGTTTTTGAGTTTATTGACAGCTTCATAGTCTATTTGAGGAAGTTCGTTAAGCTTGGCAGCTTCAGCGGAATAATAGTCGCGTCGATCCTTATCCTTGATTGCTCCTACAGCTTTCAGCCTTATATACATAGGGTGGAGTGCGAATGTAGAGTTGGCGCTGTAGGGATATGAATCAGTCCAGGTGCCGGTTTTTGTAGTATCGTTGATAGGAAGCACCTGTACTATCTTTTGTCCGGTCTTGACACACCAGTCTACCATCTTTTTGAGATCATAGAAGTCTCCTACGCCGGCATCCTCGTGTGTGCGCAATGAGAATACAGGGATTGCAGTTCCGGCTCCTTTCCAAGATTTCCTTGGATTCTCAAATCTTACCCCATCGAAGATCAGTATGCTTTCCTTTGCCTGAGGATAGAAGTCAAGCCTGCGGTTGTTTCTTGCCTCCCAATCCTTTACCTTGCGAGTTTTTTTGTCAAGGATGACAAACTTGTACTCCATAGGAAGTTTAATGCCTTTCATATCAATTGCAACTTCCCATTCAGGATAGTGAGCATCATTGAAAGTAAGGGCTTTTTCAGGATTCCATCCACCCAGACACTTTGGCTCTCCACATACAGCAAGCACTTCGTCGGGTCTCACCATAGGGGCAGTCACTTTCAGGAGCGTAGTCCCCGGGCGAGGTGAAAGTGGCTGGTCTCTGAAACTACGGCTCAGCATACCATCTACGAATGCTGAAGAATAATATGGTTTGTCGGCCGGCATATCCTGCCAGTAGGAGTGAATATCATAGTGACTTATATCGGCTCCGCTCTCAAACTTATGGGGTGCTCCCCATTCTTCTCTCCAGCATTTTCCTTCCGACTTTACTATAAACCTGTAGGTGAAGCTCTTTACATCGGACGGAATGTCAAGTTTAATAACCCATAGGTCGGGAGCCGTCATGTCAAGCATCAGTGCTTTATGAGGGTCGCCGCCACCAAGCTGGGGAATGTCTCCGTAAAGATAGACGGCTTCTCCCCATTCGGTATGATAATCGATATGGATCTTAATTTTCATGGTTTTAATTTTTTTGAAGTGTTGGTAAGGTAAGGTTAACCACAGCGTGAGTTGCCGCAGGAGGTGCAGATAAGACACCCTTCTTGATAAACAAGTGTTTCCGCCCCACAGTTCGGACATTTACCTGAAGAAATTGTTCCGTTAGGTATATATTTTTTCAGGGCACGCTCTACACCGTTTTTCCAGGTGTTTATGCTGTTGGAATCGAGTTCCAAGCCTTGTACAAGTTTTATCACCTGATCAATGGGCATTCCATATCTCAGCACTCCGGAAATAAGCTTGGCATAATTCCAGAATTCAGGTTTGAATTTTTCACTTAATCCTTCTATAGTAGTCTTGTAGCCTCGTTTGTTGATAAACTGGAAATCATATCGTTTTCTTCCATCAGGAAGAGTCTCTTTGATGATTTTACCGTGGTTGATACTCTTGGGGCAGAAGATACCGTCATCATCATCGGCAAGACCGGTGAAGATTTCATATGGCTTCCCGTCTACGAGTCCTACAAAAGCAATCCATTTCTCTTTGTTGTTTTGAAACCTGACTACGTCAGCCTCAAGTTCTTTCGGACGTTTTGCCACATGATCTGGTGTATGAATTAGCGCGTCGTGGTGATGATCTTCTTTTTTCTTCACTGCTTCGAGCACATTATTGCGTGAGCCATCACGATAGACCGTACATCCTTTGCAGCCTGCCTTCCAAGCTTCCATATAGAGTTTGCCCACCATTTCTTCCGATATATCGGAGGGGAGATTGATGGTCACAGAGATAGAATGATCCACCCATTTCTGAACAGCTCCTTGCATCCTTACTTTCTCCATCCAGTCGATGTCGTTGGAGGTGGCTTTGTAATACGGAGATTGCTTTACGAGTTCATCTACTTCCTCTTGAGTCATATTTTTCTTGGGCTCAAGACCTTTGATGCGCATCCATTCGATAAACTAGGGATGGTATACAAGAAATTCTTCATATGCCTCTCCAACTTCATCTACGAAGTCAATATTCACATTTTCATCGCCGGGCACAATCTTGCGTCTTCTCTTATAGACAGGAAGGAATACCGGCTCCAGACCGGAGGTAGTGCGTGTCATCAGCGATGTCGTGCCTGTAGGAGCAATTGTAAGGCAAGCGATATTACGGCGTCCGTGTGCTACCATTCTTTCATACAATTCCGGATCAGCTTCCTTAATGCGCATAATGAATGGATTATTCTTTTCGCGCTCGGCATCATAG
>CAMWQY010000368.1 GCA_947176355.1 uncultured Porphyromonadaceae bacterium | reverse complement strand
TTCACTGTCTTGCCGATCATCTCAAGATTTCGCTGATATGCGATTTCTTGTTGCAGTTCCATCAGTAGGTCAAGGCGTCGTTGCTTCTCTTGCTCGTGAATATCATCATCAAGATTTTTGGCAGCCCAAGTGTCATCTTCTTCACTGTAGGCGAATGCCCCCATGCGCTCAAAACGCTGTTCCTTTACAAAATCAAGCAACTCTTCAAATTCTTTTTCTCCTTCACCGGGATAGCCCACCATAAGGGTAGTGCGAATCTTAAGGTCAGGTACTCTACGACGCATTTCCTCAAGGAGTTTTCTTGTATCTTCACCATTGATATGTCTGTGCATATTATCCAAGACCTTGTCTGAGATATGCTGAAGAGCTATGTCGATATATTTGCAAACATTGTCGTGGCGTGCCATGACATCGAGAAGCTCCATAGGGAAGTCGGATGGATAGGCATAGTGAAGGCGTATCCATTCCACTCCTTCTATCTTGGCCATACGATCAATGAGTTCTGGCAGTGCATGACGTCCATATAGGTCTGTGCCGTAGCTGCTCAGATCTTGCGCAATAACATTGAATTCCTTTACGCCTTTAGAAACAAGGTCGTTGGTTTCTTCAATTATTTCTTCAATAGGACGAGAAGTATGACGTCCGGTTATTATAGGAATAGCACAGAAAGAACAGAAGCGGTTGCAACCTTCAGATATTTTGAGATATGTGCTGTGTGGGGGAGTGGTGAGAGTTCGTTCCCAATCTTGTGGTTTTTCAGAAAGAGCATTTCTTCTGTCAGGTAGATTATCGATGAAGTCTTTCCAGTCATATTTGCCATACCATGTGTCGACTTCCGGTATTTCAGCCTTCAGATCGTCCATATATCTTTGCGAGAGGCAACCCATTACGACGAGTTTCCCTATCTTACGGGTCTTTTTCTGATTGCCAAGTTGCAGTATGAGGTCAATAGACTCTTCTTTAGCATCTTGAATGAAGCCACATGTGTTGACTACTACCCATTCGCCATTTGGCTTTTCAGCATCGTGACGAACATCATAGCCTTTTGCTGCCAAACGTCGAATCAGTCGTTCGCTGTCAATGAGATTTTTGCTACATCCGAGAGAAATAACGTCGATTAGTCCTTTTTTCATTTCTGAATTTAAGTTTCGCAGGCTCAACTTAAGGGTTAAAGGGTTATAAGGTTATAGGGATATAGGGTTATTTGGTGGCGTTGCCGAAAAGTGATTTTACGAATTCATCACTGTGGAAAATCTGAAGGTCTTCCATTTTTTCTCCTATACCGATATATTTCACCGAAATGTTGAATTGGTCGCTTATACCAATTACTACCCCTCCTTTGGCTGTCCCATCAAGTTTTGTGACGGCAAGTGCATTGACTTCGGTGGCTGCCACAAATTGTTTTGCTTGTTCGTATGCGTTCTGTCCTGTGCTTCCGTCAAGAACAAGTAGCACTTCGTGAGGCGCGTCTGGAACGACTTTTTGCATCACCTTTTTTACTTTGGAAAGCTCATCCATAAGCCCTTTTTTATTGTGAAGACGGCCGGCTGTGTCAATGATTACGACGTCAGCCCCTTGCGCTTTAGCACTGCTTAGCGTATCGAATGCCACAGCAGCCGGGTCGCTGCCCATCTTCTGCTTAATGACGGGTACGTCGGCGCGTTCACCCCAGATGTCAAGCTGTTCGATCGCGGCTGCGCGGAAAGTATCGGCGGCTCCGAGTATAACTTTGTTGCCGGCTGCTTTATATTGGTGGGCAAGTTTTCCGATGGTTGTAGTCTTTCCGACGCCATTGACACCAACAACCATAATTACGTATGGTTTTTTGTTTTCAGGCACCTCAAAATCACCGAGTTCCGGTTCGCTTTCAGGACGGGCAAGCATTTGGGTAATCTCATCACAGAGAATATCGTTAAGTTCAGAAGAACTGACATATTTGTCGCGAGCTACGCGCTCTTCAAGACGCTGAATGATCTTAAGCGAAGTGTCAACGCCAATGTCAGAAGTGATGAAGACTTCCTCAAGGTTGTCGAGCACTTCATCATCAACTTTAGATTTGCCGGCTACAGCGCGTGCAATTTTATCCCAAACTCCTTTTTTTGTCTTTTCAAGACCGGAATCGAGTTGTTCCTTTTTCTCTTTGGAAAAAAGTTTTTTGAAGAATCCCATAAGCTTTGGTTTTTTATACTGCAAAGTTAGTGTTTTTTCTTGACATGCACAAATTTCGTGCCAAATATGTGGCATAAAAAAATTGAAAGATTTTTCATTTTTAGTTGGAATGTAAAGAATATTTTTGGAGGAAGCTCCTTCGGTGGGATATTAAAGAATTTAGGCGCAAAAATTTTTTTTTCTCCTACGATACTTAGAACTGGCAGAAGAAACGCAGAAAAAATATTTTTTGATGTAATTCGACGACAAGAATCTCGATATAATAGATTTGCACTAATTCTGCCAGTTCGTTTCCTGAGATAGCGTAAGAAAAAAGTTCTGCGCCTAAACATCCATATCATTATCTGACGAAACCACTGACTCTAACAGAATAGAATATCTAAATGAAAGAGCCGAGCCTTAATATACATTTCCGAAATACACAAAAACATTTTTCTGATACCCGGGGACACACTCAACATAACCACATGCATGTCTTCGAGAATCGATCCTGACCGAGGATTGGTTCCGGAATTTTTCGGATATGAAGGGGACCCGGACGATGCCGTAGTCATCAATATGCTGCCATTCCTTTCTCTGAACGCTTCGACCGATACAACCGTCTGGTGACGAACGCCATTAAGCATAACGAATGCGGGAAGCTCGACGAAATACTCATGTCGGAATA
>CAMWQY010000367.1 GCA_947176355.1 uncultured Porphyromonadaceae bacterium | reverse complement strand
GAATCTATCTCCAACTCATCGTCCCAAAGATCGTCAGCTTCTTCACTATTGAAGTATCTGTCATCATCGTATCTCATCTTATCCCAAATTATGTTGATTGCGTTTGGAAGAAGTTGCTCCTATCCAAATCGCAGTGAATATACCAAGAATAATAAGCATTACAGTCTGTCCACTCCATTGGAGGATTGAAAAGGCAGCCCCTTCTACATCAGGGACTCCATAAATGGCAAGACCAAACATTATCGCGATATTCCAAGGGCCAAGACCTCCATTGCTTGGGACTGCCATTGCAATTGAAGACAACACGAAAGCCACAAGGCACGGCAAGAAACCGTAAGCCAACCCGGATTCATAGCACAAAGACTTAGTGAATGAGAAGGCGAAGAAAGCTACGTAAAGCTGAATGAAATAGCATCCCCAAATTGCAAAGGTCAGCAATAGAAATTTCCATTTCCCGGGCATTGTGGCAATGACTGCAAAACCTTTCCATATCTCTGCACTCCATTTCCTAAGCTTTTTGACAAATTCAGTGGCACGGAATCTATGAAGCAACCACCAGACAATGGCTATTCCTGCTATAGCTACAATCCATATAGTGGGAGAATATAGGATGTTGAGAATCCCCTCCCCTACCGGATATTTTGCCATAAAAGCTGTGAGTGCAGAAGCAGCAGTCACAAAAGTAAGCAAGAGAAGCATCGTCACCATCACGGTATCAGCCAGTCTATCGGCTACCATCGAACCCATCACCGTCGTAAACTGCGCCTTGGAGCGTTGCGCTACAAAAGTGCATCTCCAAAGTTCCCCGACACGAGGAAGGACCAAATTAAGCGCATAACAGCCGAATACACCGCATATCAATTCCATCAATGAAGTCTTTACATTGAGGGCATTAAGCTGTAGATGCCAGCGCATAGCCCTGAATATGTGAGAGAATATGCTTATCCCCATAGCAGCAAGAATCCACCAATAGTCTACGCCATGGCTAATTATGTCCATAGTCTGCTTGAAATCTACCTTACTGAAAAGATACCATATCAAGAAGGCTGACAGAAGTATAGGGATTATATATTGCAATGCTTTTTTCATACCATTGGTAGTTCAGATTTGACCTGTCAACGTGCCATAGAGCTCGAAGGCACTTCTGATTTCATCTTCAGTAGGACACATATCCCATTGAGGATCGCCTATTTCATTCAGAAGCGTGAAGTTGATACTGTCCGGGGAAGAATTTTTCTTATCATGGCGCATCAAGGAGACAAGGGTATCGATATCAGTGCATTTTACTCCGGCTGCAGGATAATATTCCTTAAGCATAGCAGCAAATGGATAGAGTTTTGCTGAAGGGAACAAGCTATTTCTGCCAGGAATTTCGGATATGGATGACAAGACCATCTCCCATAGCAAGCCATGTGCAACAGCAATTCCGTGGGCAAGAGGAGTGCCATTCATAAGGGCAAATGACTCGATAGCATGTCCGGCAGTATGTCCAAAATTAAGAATTTTTCGCTCCCCTTTTTCCTTTGGGTCGCGAGTTGTAACTCCTGTCTTTATCTCTATGCAGCGTAGTATCCAAGGAAGAAGAAGACGCCGATCATTGAGATACTTGTCAATGTCAAGTAAAGCCTCATACATTTCAGGATCAGCAATCAGCGCGGTCTTTAGCATTTCTGCATATCCGGAGAGAAGTTCATCTTCCGGCAAAGTGTCGAGAGTCTCGGGGATAATCACTACATCTTTAGGCATTGAAAAGACCCCTATCTCATTTTTTAGGCCGTCAAGGTTAATGGCAGTCTTTCCTCCGGTAGCGGCATCCACCATACCGAGAAGTGTAGTGGAGACGTTGATACAGTCGATACCTCGCTTGAATGTAGCAGCGGCAAAGCCACCGAGATCAGTCACCATACCTCCGCCGATGCAGAAAAGCGTTGATCGCCTGGTAGCACCGTTTTCAGAAAGCATCCGCCAAACTTTTGCAAGAGAGTCGATATTTTTGTGATCGTCGCCTGCAGGGATGACACATCTTGATATTTCTGCCAAGTAAGGAATCCGGTCAGCAAGCCTGTCGACCACCAAAGAGGAAGTGTTAGAATCGGCAAGGATATATGGTGATTTCGCATTTATAAGGTCTAATACAAGAGGCAGCATATCAGCGAAATCATTCATAGATGGATAAATACCCCAAGCTTTCTCGTCCTGAAAGTTCTTTTTGGGTATTGGTCCGGTACAAACCGCCATTGTGCGTATACCGGCAGCTACCCCGGCACGGACACCGAGAGGAGCATTTTCTATTACTATTGCTTCATCAGGCGACACACCAGCCTTTTCAAGTCCTCTAAGGTATGGTTCAGGATCCGGTTTTCCTTTCGTCACATCGTGGGCTGTCACCATCATTCCATCACCGAATACCCCGGGATAATCTTTACGGACATTGTCGATCAGAGAGGCTTGACCGCTACCTGTGACCAGTACACACTTTATTCCACGTTCACATAGCGTACGTAGCATACGATCTGCACCCGGCATTGGGTCATTGCCTCCTATTTTTTTGAAAATCTTAGTCTTGTAATCATAAAGGGCAGTGCGACGTTCCGGATCGCAGGGTCTTCCGAACTCGCGTTGCCATATAAGGTCAATTGTAGCCGCTCCGGTCATACCTTCATAAAGGTAGAACTCATCGCGACTGCATTCTATTCCATTTTCCTCCATCATCTGTTTCCAGGCGAGGGTATGGTATTTCATGGAGTCGTACAAGACTCCATCCATATCGATTAGAGCAGCTTTAATCATACTGCAAAATTAGGCAAAAAACTTGATAAATGCTCCATAATTAGGCAAAAAAATTCCATG
>CAMWQY010000366.1 GCA_947176355.1 uncultured Porphyromonadaceae bacterium | reverse complement strand
TCACCGGTATCATCATCACCGCGCTTATCCAGAGCTCCAGCGCCTCTACCGTAATGGTGGTCAGCTTCGTGAATGCCGGACTCATGTCGCTCGCGCAGTCAATGGCTGTCATCTTCGGTGCCAACGTCGGCACGACAGTGACCACCTGGATTATCTCGGCATTCTCGTTTGAAGTCAACATATCCGACTATAGTATCCTGCTGCTTGCCATCGGCGTACCGATGCTTTTCATGAAGAAAAGCACCTACAAGTCACTCGGTGAGTTCATCATCGGTTTCGTATTCCTCTTCATGGGTCTTGATCTCATCAGCCAGTATGTGCCTGACCTTAAGAGCAATCCCGAAATGCTCCAGTTCCTCTCCAAATACACCTCTCCGGGCTATGGATCAGTACTCATTTTCTTCTTGGTCGGTATCATCTTGACAATGGTGGTGCAGAGCTCGGCAGCCACATTCGCCATCACCCTTATCATGTGCTCGCAGGGGTGGATCTCCTTCACCCTGGGCTGCGCGATCATCCTTGGCGGAAATATCGGTACAACCATCACTCCTATACTCGCGGCATTAAGCGGTAATCTTGCCGCAAAACGGACTGCAATGGGACACGTGCTTTTCAACGTGCTCGGCTCAATGATAGTGCTCTGCATCTTCCATCCCTTCATGAATCTTGTGGCAGACATCTCATATTGGTGTTGCGGCATAAATCCTCTTGACATAGATGCTGCCATGGATGCAAAGATGGCAAACTCCACGCTTCTTGACCCTGCAGGAGGCTTGACATCAAAAGCACAGGCTGCAGTTGCATTCGGACTTGCAATGTTCCCAACTGTCTTCAATGCATGCAACCTTCTTGTGATGATATGGTTCACAAAGCAGTACGTGCAGATAGTATGCTGGATTATGCCTGCCAAGCATAAGGACGAAGAAGAGGAATTCTCACTCAAATACATCAACCACGGTCTGCTACAGGCTTCCGAGCTCAACATCACCCAGGCACAGAAGGAAATCGAAGTGTATGGACAGAGAGTTGGCCGTATGCTCGACATGGCTGAAGAAATAATACATCTGAAATCAGACGATTCCAAATATTCAGAGGTATACTCACGCCTTGAAAAATACGAGGACATCTCTGACAAGATGGAGATAGAGATTGGCAACTACCTCAATAAGGTTTCGGAAGGTCGCCTCTCCCCCAATGGTAAGATGCGTATTGCAGGTATGCTCCGTGTGATCAGCGAGATAGAATCTATCGCCGATTGCTGTTTCAATGTAGCCAAGACCACCCAGCGCAAGCTTCAAAACAGCGTGAAGTTCCCTGAAAACATCGATAAGGAGGTTGACCACATGTTCAGCTTAGTAGACAAGGCTATGGAAAATATGCTACAGCTCCTCAAGGAGATGGAGAGCCCGGACGAGTCAAAGATCATCAAAGCCTACAATATCGAGCGTGAGATAAATAATTACCGCAACCAGCTGCGCGACACTAACATCGCCAACATCAACGACCATCAGTATGACTTCCAAGATGGTATTTTCTTCATGGATCTCATCGGAGAGGCTGAGAAGATGGGCGACCAGATAATCAACGTAGTGGAAGGCGTGAAGCATCAATTCCGCGAAGAATCCATCTAATCTCAACTATTTAAACTATTTAAACTTTATAAACCATTTAAACTTCTAAACCCTTTTGGCTGAGGAAAGATATTGCGTCATAATGTGTGGAGGGGCCGGGACTCGTTTCTGGCCTTTCAGCCGTGAATCAAGACCAAAGCAATTCATCGATTTCTTCGGGACAGGACAGACTCTGCTTCAGATGACCGTAGACCGTGTACGCCGTCTTGTGCCTGAAGAGCATATAATTATCCTGACAAATGAGCAATATGCCGACACTGTCCGCGAGCAACTCCCCGGAGTTTCCTCTGAACATATTCTTCTTGAGCCGGCACGTCGCGACACAGCACCTGCCGTGCTTTGGGCTGCTCACCATATAGCTGCTCGCAATCCGGAGGCTTCGTTTGTAACTCTTCCAGCCGATCATGTAATCCTTAAGGAGTTAGCTTTTCAAGAAGCTCTACATAAAGGGTTTGATTTTGTAGAAAAAGCCGACCGTCTTTTAGCTCTCGGAATACCCACCAAGTCACCCAACACTTCATATTCATATATCCAGAAAGGGGAATCGGTTGGCGACATTATTTCACATATCAAGACAATAGCGGAAAAGCCGGGGCGCGAAATGGCAGAGATATTCGTGAAATCCGGTGAATTTTTATGGAACGCCGGGATATATCTTTGGAAAGCCAAATCGGTTATAGCCGCATTCAATCGGGATGTGCCGGATATGGCATCACGTTTTGATGTGCCAGCTGAGTATTATCGGGGTGAGACTGAAATGGACTTCATCTCAGACATATATCCTAAGACGTCTTCCTTGCCTGTAGAATATGCGATAATGGACAGAGCCTGGAATGCATACGTTTTGGAGGCAGATTTGGGTTGGAGCGACCTCAGTACATGGAATGCCCTTCATGCCATATCTCCAAAGAATAAGGACGGCAATGTCACCCAGAACTGCCGCGCCCTTCTCTACGACAGCAAAAACTGTATTGTTGCAGCTGAAGGAGACAAGGTAATGGTAGTGGCCGGGCTGGAAGACTTCATAGTGGCAGACACCTCGACTGCCCTACTGATATGCCCAATAGAGGCGGAACAGCGCATACGCAACATAGTCAACGACATCCGCGAACGCTACGGGAATGAATATATTTAATCTTTGACGAGACGTATCGCGTAGACCTTGGCGTGGTTGGTCTCGATGTTCATGTTTTCGTTGTCGGGGGTGAAGGTCAGGGTCAGGGT
>CAMWQY010000365.1 GCA_947176355.1 uncultured Porphyromonadaceae bacterium | reverse complement strand
CCCCACAACTCCACAACTCAACAACCCCACAACTCCACAACCCCACAACTCCACAACCCCTCAATCATCGCACTCAGTAAATGAGTGGTGGTGTGAATGGCATTCGTGGATGCCGCGGTCTACAATGATGTGGCGATTAGCCATGCCTGAGATCACAGACATCTCGTGGCTTACAAGAACGATAGTATGCTCTTTTGCGAGATCCTCCATCATTGAGTAGATCTGGCGTTCGAATGTCTTGTCCACGTAGCTTAGAGGCTCGTCGAGCACTATCACTTCAGGATTGGAGACAAGGGCGCGAGCTAAGAGTGTACGTTGAAGCTGTCCTCCTGATAGCATTCCTACAGTTCTGTCAAGATATCCGCCTACTCCGCAAAGCTCTACAATCCGTTCGAACTCTTCCTCATCCTGTTGACTACGCCGGCTGAAAAATCCTTTTATCTGTCCCGACTTGATGGCTTCCCCTACAGTAATAGGGAAACGAGTGTCGATATTGCTCTTTTGTGGCAGATATCCAATTTTCAGACGTTTTGTCACATTTCCATCATGATAATAACAGACCTCTCCTGAGCTTGGTCGCAGCAGTCGAAGCATCACGCGTAGGAGAGTGGTCTTTCCTCCGCCATTGGGTCCGGTAATAGCCATAAAATCTCCCTTATCAACGCTTAGCGACACATGATCCAGTATAATTTTATGGTCAAACCTGACGGTGATATCATCAATCCCGATTAATTTCATTTGCAGTTTTCATTAGATCGTTTAGCCAATCGGCGGAGTTTAGCGACACCTCAATTGTCTGCAATCCAAGTTGTTTTGCAGTCTCTTCGTCTCCTTGTGAAGCATGTTCCTTCTCCATGATGAAGACTTTTGTGCCTGAATCTTTTATTTCCTCCATTTGCTTTTGTAGCTGGAGTGGCGATGTTTCTTTTCCGTCAGCTTGGAGAGCTATTTGAGAGAGCCCGTAGTCCTTTGCGAAATATGACAGCGACGGATGCCTCATGGCAAAACTCCTTCCTGAGATATTCATATTGCCGATGGAGTCATCCATTGCTTGCATAAGAGCCTTTAATTCTTCTCCGGATTGTTGATATTTGTCAGCTTTTTCCGGATGAATCACCATCATATATCTCGTAATATTATCTGCTATACGAATACTGTTTTTTATCGATGCAAGTATATGTGGGTCGAATTCACTACTATCTTGTTTTTGTCCCTCATGGTCATGGTGTTCGTGAGTGCCGGTGATTTTCTCAACTCCCTCAGTGCAGTCTACAACCTTTAGATCGGGGAAATTGGATACTATGCCGGCGAGGTTTGACTTTTCAAATCCGTCGGTGCCGAGAGTGAAGTATATATCCGCTTTCCCGAGACTCTTCATTGTGCTGATCGATGGCTGATAAGTTTCGGGGTCGCTTCCGGCGGGAAGCAGGGTTACGATGTCGAAATCATCCCCTACTATTTGCCTCAGCATCCAGGCCTGCGGCTCGAAACTGACAGCGATTGCAGGGCGGTCATCTTTCTGACCGCCACTACAACCGCTCAATATTATCAGCACGAGGCTAAGTATGGAGAGGAATCTCATATTTTTCTGATACCCATTATTTCGCGTACATCTTTGAGTGTCTTTGCAGCATATTCGCGGGTGCGCTCTGCACCTTGCTTGACAATCTTTGAAAGATACTCGTCATTGTCGCGTATATCAAGAATGCGCTGGCGAATCGGAAGTGTAACTTTTAGCATATCCTCAGCAAGCTGCTTCTTAAGATCTCCATATCGGATGCTGCAGTCAGCATATTTCTCACGGAAATAATCGGTAGTCTCCTTACCGCTCACAAGGTCCATGAGAGTAAACAAATTCTCTACAGGTTGCGAAACCGGTGAATTTGGTTCTGTTGGACCTGCGTCAGTCACAGCACGCATCACTTTCTTGCGCAGTGTCTTCTCGTCATCGATCAGATAGATGCAATTGCCTTCGCTCTTTCCCATTTTGCCGCTGCCGTCAAGACCGGGCACCTTGATTGCCTCCCCTCCGAAGTTGAAGTTAACTGGTTCTTTGAAATAGTCTACACCATAGAAAGAGTTGAATCGGCGTCCGAAACGACGTGTAAGCTCGAGGTGCTGCTCCTGGTCCTTACCTACCGGCACATAATCGGCATGGTGGATAAGGATATCTACAGCCATCAGGGTAGGATAGGTGAGGAGTCCGGCATTTACGCGGGCATTATTATTTTGATTGCCGATGATTTCTTTTTCGATTTCGTCGCTGTCGGAAGTGATGCCAAGAGCCTTACGGGCTTTGTCTTTAAATGACGCAGTGCGCATAAGTTCGCCGATTCCGACGTGCATATTCAAGAGAAGATACATTTCAGAGATTTCGGGGATATCGCTCTGCACATAGAGGATATTCTTATCCGGGTCAAGACCTGCCGCGAGATACTCTGCGAGTATTTGCTTCACACTCTCATGTAGCGCTTTAGGGTCAGGATTAGTTGTGAGCGCATGTAAGTCGGCAATGAAATAACGGCTATCATAGTCGTCTTGCATCTTGACGAATTTCTGTAGGGCACCATAGTAGTTTCCTAAATGCAGATTGCCGGTTGAGCGGATACCGCTCAATACTATCTTCTTGCTTCCGTCGGGACGGAGATTGCTATTCTGGTCTGCCACAGGGGCGGTCTTTTCTGAATCCATATTTCTTTAGAATTTTGATTTTTATGCAAAATTAATGATAATTATGGAGATTTGCAAACATCAATGCATAATTCATAATGCGTAATTCATAATTCATAATGCATAATGCATAATTAAGTAGCTGGTCAAATTAAAAGTATAATATCATAAATGTTTTATCATCTGAA
>CAMWQY010000364.1 GCA_947176355.1 uncultured Porphyromonadaceae bacterium | reverse complement strand
CTGATAATCAGTGCCTTAAATACATTGTATATTCTAAACCACTGATTATCAGTTGGGGTTTATTGAGGATAATCATCTAATTTTATTAAATTTGCAATCAATAAGCCCAATAGGCCGTATATGGCATATAAATAGTTTGCCAATTAGCCTTATTAGCCCTATTCGGCTTATTTAAATTATACAAATATGCCCTAATAATTTCGCAGCAATGGAATCAAGATTTCTTAAGCAAAAAGGCAATTATCGTGATCTAATAGCATTTAAGAAAGCTGAATGTATCTATGATATCACTTATTATTTTGCCCATAAATATTTAAAGATAGGAGATAGGACTATAGATCAAATGATTCAGGCTGCTCGTAGTGGGCGACAAAACATTGCAGAAGGTTGCGAAGCCGGTACAACATCTACAGAAAGCGAAATAAAACTGATAAACGTAGCAAAGGCGAGTATGCAAGAATTATTGCTTGATTATGAAGATTATCTTAGAGTAAGGAATCTCAAGAAGTGGACAATTGATGAAGAAAAAGCTATTATAACGAGGAAAGTATGTTCAAACCAAAATGATTCAGCTTTCTACAGAGATGCGATCACCAAAAGAAGCGATGAAACCATTTGCAACATAGCAATAACACTCATACATCAAGCAGACTATCTTTTGCGTAAATATTTAGAGAAGCTACAACAAGAATTCCTCCAAAACGGAGGAATTAAAGAGCAAATGTACAAAGCAAGAATCAATAGAAGAAATAATCCCCAATAAATTATATATATCAAATATAATCCAATAATTCACCATTCTATCTTTCCTATTCGCTTTATAGGGCTTATTGGACCCATAATCCCAATCTTTTATCCCTATATGCCATATATCCAGTTCTCATTCCTATAAGCCCTATAAGGCATATAGGGTATAAATCCCCCACTCTCATTCCTATAAGCCCTATAAGGCATATAGGGCCTATAATTTTCATTCTCTCTTCCCGGATGAGACATTCTATTACCCATACTCTGACTGTGAGGACAGAGCAATTCTTTATTCTGTACTTGTCCGTGAATTGCTTGGCTTAGATGTGGTCTTGGTGCATTATCCCGAACATATTGCTACGGCTGTGGCCTTCGATGAGTCTGTCAATGGTGATTATTTTGAAATAAATGGCTGTAAATTCACCGTCTGCGACCCAACCTACATCAACGCAAATATCGGCATGGCAATGCCACAATTCAAATCGACACCAGCCGAACTCATAAATCTATAATCTTAGGCCCTATCTCATAAATGTATTATCGTCTGTTCTTCAACGACTAACAATTATGCATTATGAATTATGCATTATGAATTAAACATTAGGCTTCCCCCCGAAAGATCCGCTCAAATACATCAGTCACCTTATTGACTTCAACAATCTTGATGTTGAATTTATCATGTATTCCCTTTAGATTTCCGGAAGGTATGAAGATAGTCTCGAATCCAAGTTTGGCTGCTTCCGATACCCTTTGGTCGATTCTTGTCACAGTCCTGATCTCACCCGAAAGACCAACCTCTCCAGCAAACGCAGCATGCCGTGGCACCGCCACATCAAAGTTAGAAGACATCACAGCTGCCACCACAGCAAGGTCAAGAGCCGGATCTGTCACCTTCAGTCCTCCCGCAATATTGAGGAAGACGTCTTTCTGCCCAAGTTTAAAACGAGCCCTCTTCTCAAGCACCGCGAGAAGCATATTGAGTCGACGCTGGTCAAAACCGGTCACACTCCTCTGTGGGGTACCGTATGCCGCAGAAGACACAAGTGCCTGCACTTCCACTAAGAAAGGTCTGGCTCCATCAATCGTGACTCCGATCGCCATTCCACTCATCTCATCCTCCCGATTGTCACTCAGAAGCATTTCTGACGGATTCTTAACTTCACGAAGTCCTTTTGCCACCATCTCATAAATTCCAATCTCATTGGTAGATCCGAATCTATTCTTTATTGCCCTGAGAATCCTGTAAAGATACTGACGGTCTCCTTCAAATTGAATGACCGTATCGACGATGTGCTCAAGCACCTTCGGACCTGCTATTGCACCATCCTTATTAATATGCCCGACAAGAATTACCGGAACCCCCGACTCCTTGGCGTAGCGAAGTAGGGCGGCAGCACACTCCCTGACCTGACTTACACTTCCTGCAGCCGACTCTATATCCGCTGAAGCAATGGTCTGTATTGAATCCACAACAACAAGCTGAGGCTTGACATTTTCGATCTGAGTGAAAATCTTGTCAAGTTGAGTCTCTGTAAGGATGAAGGTATTGTCAGATACTTTACCAAGACGGTCAGCTCTCAGCTTCAGCTGAGATGCAGACTCCTCACCGCTGACATAAAGAATGCGGCGATTGCGTATCGAGAGAATATTCTGAAGTAGGAGAGTAGATTTTCCAATACCCGGTTCTCCACCAAGCAACGTCAAGCTTCCGGCAACGAGACCACCACCAAGCACTCGGTTAAGTTCTTCGGATGGCATGTGAATGCGTGGCTCATCGAGAGGCTGAATTTCAGAAAGCTTCACCGGACGTGCCCCTTCAGTGGCAATGAAACCTTTGCTGCGAGAAGACTGTTTGGTAGACACCTTCTCCTCGACAAAAGTATTCCACTCGCCACAAGCCGGACACCGTCCCATCCACTTAGGCGACTCATATCCGCAAGAATTACAAAAATATACCGATTTTATACTATTCTTAGCCATTTCTTATTTTGTTATTCGCATAAATTCAGAGAGGGTGATGGCAGTGGCGGCTGCCACATTAAGTGACTCGGCGTGGGGGCCTGTTGCAAAACTTGGTATAAGGAGCGGGAGATTGACTCTCTTTCTTATTTCC
>CAMWQY010000363.1 GCA_947176355.1 uncultured Porphyromonadaceae bacterium | reverse complement strand
TTAATATACTTCAATTAATTTTTATCGTTAAGTGATTTACAAATTAATATATAATATCATAAGGATTTTATCGTCTGATCCTCAGAGTCCTATAATTATGAATTATGCATTATGAATTATGCATTCCTACTCAATCGTTTATCGTTTACTTCGCAGCTCCAATTTCGAGTAGCGCACCGGTAATGGGATCGAAGACTGCGAATGAGGGCTCTTTCTTATCTGTGAATAGAAGAGGGTCAAGTCCGAAAGTCATGCCGAATTGCGACATTTGGATCTCTTTGTCATACAATTTCTTTCCAAGAAGCGAGATTGACACCTGTGCGCTTCCAGGGATATTGTAAATGACTGCATTCTTTGGAAGTTTCTTGGGCTCACCCTTTGCGTCAAGAGGAAGCGAAGCCTCATTGACAGATTCAATCTGGATAAATACAGGTTCGCCCGAAAGATCATCCGCATCTACGAATCCGGCAAAATCAGACATACGGAATATTATCTCCTTAGCATCTTTTTCAGGAATAAAAGTAAATCTACGTGTTACTGTTTCAGTAGTGACAGTGCCCGTAAATGCTGCATTGAGCGCAGCTTCCTGCTCTCCTAAAGATGCCAACATTAGCTCCATCTGTTTGCCATCAGCCGGCATGTTGTCGGCTGTGCCACGAGTGAGTGCAAGCTTGGCATCTCTGACCTCCATCAGTGATTCGGCAAGAAGCTGGGCTTGCTTTGCGGAGCTTTTTGAAGCCACAAAATCTTCATCTACAAAATCCAGATATTCATTACCCGTAGGCCATTTCACCTCATCAGAAGCCTTGCCATTGGCAGACACGACACGTTTGGGAGCATCGACATCCTTATTGATAGCCAAAAGCATTCCATTTTGATCTACCGTGATAGAAGTCAGAGCTCCGGGACGAAGTTGCATCAGATATTGCGTGCCGGCATCTGGGACTCCGTATGGAGTCACCTTCACATCCGTAATCTCCCATTTCTCATAATCTTCGGCAATAGCTTTATCGGTCCCGATCGACTTTTTAGCATATAGATAATACGGGCCTTTTTTCCCCACCTGATGCGTAGCGGTCACTTCCACTTCCAATGCAGTAGTTGGCAAAGAGTAGACAAGCCCGTATTCATTGCTTTTTTCAGCAGTAAGCACCTTGGTAGACTGTGCGACAGTCGCAAAAGCGGCCATCAGACAAGCCATGCTAAATATTATCTTTCTCATATATAGAATTGTCAATAAAATTAATTTTTTCGGTTCTGGTCAATGACGTCTTTGATTGCCCTTCCAAGACGATCCGAGATATCAGATGCTATGACACCATATTCTCCGATTTCCTCCGAAGCGATATCACCAGCCTTGCCATGGATAAAGACTCCGAGGGCTGCCGCATTTTCAGGTTGGATTCCTTGCGCAAGGAAACTTGCTATGACACCCGTCAAGACATCACCAGCCCCGGCAGTAGCCATACCGGCATTTCCTGTAGAGTTAAAATAGACGTATTGAGTGCCATTTGGACGCACTATCATCGTATAATGCCCCTTCAGAACTATGATTATTTCATAACGTTTCGCCACTTCTATAGCCTTTTTCAGACGATGCTCAGACGATGGCTGGTCGCCAAAAAGCCTGTCAAACTCCCCGATATGGGGAGTGATTATGGTGCGAGGTGGGAGCATCGACAGCAATGAAGGACGCTTGACAATACAGTTTAATGCATCAGCATCAAGCACCATAGGCGACTTACAGGTCTTCAGAAGAGATTCCAGAGCATTGACAGTCAGATCATTTGTACCCAAGCCCGGGCCAACAGCCACAGCCTGATGCGTATGGTGAAGGCTCATATCGCTTATCACACGCTCATTGCGATCGGGCTCGAACATCGCTTCCGGCACGGCTGTCTGCAGGATGACAAGACCGGTGCGAGGAGCGTGCACTGTGACAAGACCTGCACCTGACTTCAAAGCAGCCTTTGCGCTCAATACAGCGGCCCCCATCATACCAAGACTCCCGGCAAACAACATCACTGATCCGTAGTCTCGCTTGGCACTGAACGGATTTCTCTGACGTAAAAGTTTGTGGATAGTCCTCCCCTCAATATAAAGCCATTCTGACGGCATATTCTTCAATGCCTTTCTGTCTATGCCAATATCCAACACCACTAATTCCCCAATTATGTGTGCATTCTCATTGAAAAAGAACGAAATCTTAGGGAATTGAAATGTGAGTGTAAGATTGGCATGCACCATATTGTGGAAGAGGAAATTGGCATTCCATTCAGCAGCAAGCCCCGATGGGATATCAATACTGATGACGTATGCTCCTGACTCGTTGATCAGACGAGCTACCGCTGCAAAGCCCTCGGTCAGAGGATCATGCAGCCCTACTCCAAAAAGGCCATCTATGATTATATCAGATGGAATAAGATGTGGAGGCACAAACGACCTGGTAATCTCATTGAATTTGACCTTCACCTCATCTTCTATAAGCTTCTGCTTCTGAGCCTCACATTCTTCTGAGAGCTGACCCCTGACATTGAAGAGATAGACTTCAATGTTTTCATATCCTGCTTCGGCAAGCAGCCTCGCTACAGCCAATGCGTCGCCGCCGTTATTGCCGGGACCGGCAAAAACTACAAAACGACTGCTCGGCAAAAACCGACGGGAGCGAATCTCTTTCACCACGGCATTAGCCGCTCTCTCCATAAGAGTGATAGAGTCGATGCCTTGAGCCTCACAAGTGGCTGCATCAAGGTCTTTTATGACTTTGGAACTGAAAATTTTCATAACTATTCTTCAGGCCATTTATGTTCAATAATAGTATTTTTGCTTTTTCGACTACAAATTTTGCCAAAACAGCCGATTTTTCCAAAAAGGAT
>CAMWQY010000362.1 GCA_947176355.1 uncultured Porphyromonadaceae bacterium | reverse complement strand
AACTCGCCTTGTATTGGATTTCAACCGTCAATAGCATGCAGAACATGAAGAATGAGCCGGTATATAAAGAGGGTTTCATAAAAGGACTCAAGTCAAAGGAGGCTGCGGCTGAAAAGGGCGACGACTGGGCGCGTCTCTACCTCGGAAGTATGAACTTCAACGGCGATTACCTAAACCAGAACTATCCTCAGGCACTTCGCTATTATGAAGCAATTGCTCGCGATGGAAAACTTCCCAACACAGCACTTGCCCTCGTCAATTCCAGACTCGCATATATGTATAAGAACGGGAAAGGCACAAAGGCTGATGCAGCAAAGGCAGCCCGATACGCAAAAGCCGCAGCCCAATATGGAAGTCTCGGTGCTTACAAAGCGACTGAACACTTAAAATAATAAACACGACCTCGTTTCCTTCAGCTTTTGCAAGCGAAAGCTGAGTAAAAAATGGGTGGGTCTTTAAGACCCACCCATTTTTTCTTCCATCAGATTGAGCATCTTAATAGTCGCCTTTATTGCAGCTTCCGTCTGGTCAGCATCAAGTCCTCTTGTGCGATATATCCTGTCGTTCCATTCCCATGTGATGACAGTCTGTACAAGAGCATCCGTGCGGCCACCGGGAGGAATTGAAACCATATAATTGGCAAGATGAGGGAAACGACGCCCTAACTTCTCCTTGTAAAGCTGCTTCAATGCCTTCATAAATGCATCAAACTGTCCGTTGCCGGAAGCTCTCACTTCATGCGTCTCGCCATTGATTTCTATCTTCAATGCAGCCATAGGCATCAGTCCGTAAGCAGTACTTACCATGTAGCTAAGTAGTTTCACATGATCTGCCAATGACTCACTATTGAGCACATCCGATATAATATAAGGCAGATCTTCCTGCGTCACGACTTCCTTCTTATCTCCAAGCTCAATGATACGAGCTGTCACCTTCTTAGTTTGCTCCGGTGTCAGTTCAAGCCCAAGCTGCTCAAGATTCTTCAATATATTGGCCTTCCCGCTGTTTTTCCCAAGAGCATACTCACGCTTGCGTCCAAAGCGCTCGGGAAGCAAATCATTGCAATAAAGATTAGCTTTATTGTCGCCATCTGCATGCACTCCTGCCACTTGAGTAAATACACTCTCTCCTGTGATAGGTCGATTTGGAGGTATAGCAATTCCTGAATAATTTTCCACCAAACGGCTTACGTCGTTCAATCGCTCCTCCTTAATATTGGTATGAGCATTGAATTGATCTTTCAGAATAGCCTGCACACTCGCAAGAGGCGCATTTCCCGCCCTCTCACCAAGACCATTGACAGAAGTATGGATACCCTTACACCCTCCAAGCACTGCTGCCAAGACATTAGAAATGGCAAGATCATAGTCGTTGTGCGCATGGAAATCAAAATGGATACCCGGATAAAGCTTCACCATCTTACGCATGAATAGAAGGAGCTCCAAAGGATTCAGAATGCCTAAAGTATCAGGGAGCATGAAACGTTTCACTCCGCAATCCTTAAGTGCATTCATCATAGAGAGTACATAATCCGGAGAGTTCTTTATGCCATTGCTCCAATCCTCCAAATATACATTCACATTGATGCCCATATCGCGAGCCATCTTGATGTTTCGCTTCACATCCTCGAAATGCTCCTCGGGAGTTTTCTTTAGCTGATTTCGACAATGATTTTCAGAGCCCTTGCAAAGCAAATTTATATTGACGCATCCGCAATCGTTGATCCAATTGAGCGAGACGCCATCATCGACAAAACCCAACACCTCCACGCGATGCAAAAAACCGGCTTGGCGAGCCCACTTGCATATTCTGGTGACAGCATCTTTTTCTCCTTCAGAAACCCTGGCTGATGCCACCTCAATTCGATCTACATTCAAATCGTTGAGCAATGCCCGAGCCACCATCAGCTTCTCATGAGGCACAAAACTTACGCCGGAAGTCTGTTCACCATCGCGCAGCGTGGTGTCCATAATTTCGACACTTGCGGAGTGACTGTTCATTCCTTTCTTTATTTCAGTCGTCACGCCTTTGTGGCCTCCTCCCAGGCTTCGGTCTTATCCTTATTTTCTAACAGGAAATCTATGTCATCGAGAGCATTCATCAGGCAATACTTCTTATATCCGTTGATCTCGAATTTCTCACTCTCCCCCGTAGCCTTATTAGTGACTGTCTGATTCGGAAGGTCCACTTCCACCTGCGTCTTCGGATCTTTCTCTATCGAAGCAAACAGATTAGCCAAAAATGATTCGCTCACCACTACAGGAAGTACGAAATTATTGAGTTCATTATTCTTGTGAATATCAGCAAAGAAGCTACTTATAACGACACGAAAACCATATCCGGCAATAGCCCAAGCAGCATGTTCGCGGCTCGAGCCACTCCCGAAATTCTTTCCTGCTACGAGAATCTCTCCGCTATATTTAGGATCGTTCAATACAAAATCCTCATTAAGCGAACCATCAGGATTATATCGCCAATCGCGGAAAAGATTCTCTCCAAAGAAGCTTTCCTCACGGGTAGTAGCCTTAAGGAAACGTGCAGGGATTATCTGGTCAGTATCTACATTTTCTAATGGAAGAGGCACACAAGTGCTTGTTATTATATCGAATTTTTGTTTCATTTCTCTTTGATCAATTTAAACGATTATACATTTAAACTTTTAAACCTCTACTTTCGTGATCGAAAATTGATTTACAAGGTTCTCGGATCGGTAATTACCCCTGTCACAGCCGCAGCAGCAGCCACAAGAGGACTTGCCAGAACAGTCCTTGCTCCCGGTCCTTGACGACCTTCGAAGTTTCTGTTGGATGTAGATACAGAGAGTTTGCCTGCCGGAATCTTATCATCATTCATAGCCAGACATGCAGAGCATCCCGGTTGACGGA
>CAMWQY010000361.1 GCA_947176355.1 uncultured Porphyromonadaceae bacterium | reverse complement strand
GAGTGCGTATCATAAACAGACGCGTGAGGACGCGCACGGAGTGCGCTAACTACACTTTCAGTCTACTAAGAATTTTTGGTTGGCTATGATATAGAGGCCGGGGTCAAGGGAGACGAAGAGGGGGACGTTGTCGGTCTTCACGGTCTTTACTTTTTCGCCTGATGGAGAATATATGTCGAGCTTGTGAACGGACGCGTTCATGATATTTATTCCTCCTTTCCTCGGAATAATCTCACAGTCAATTTGATCGGTTGAAATCGAACCTACGGCAGCTGATTCATGGGTGATTTCATTCGAAACCGTATTAGCTACATCAGCATTTCCGCTGTAGAAGGCTTTGTAGGTATGTTTTCCTGAAACCGAAGGAATGGTCATAATAGCTGAACCGTCGTCTGCAATCTTTGAGCTACCAAGGATTTCGCCATCACGCACGAACTGTATATATGCGTTCTCCACAGACCCTCCGGCTAAAACAGCCTTTAACGTCATGACTCCGTTTTCTTCATCTTCTTCAGCCGAAAGACCAAGGGAAGCGGAATCAGTTCTACCTTGAGGAGTAACACGATAAAGTCCGCTCGCGTGTTCACGAAGGAAGGGTGCGAATTCTGAATCGGCAAAAGTGCCTTCTTCAGTTCCGGACCACATCTCGGTGATCTTTGCCTTCTGACCCGCATTTAATCCGATTGAAGCAAGATCGAGAGTGAGGTTGGCATCGTTGTTGGGTGCTGGATCCTCTGTGAACACTCGGAATTCAACCGTTGCACCAAATGGTGCATTGTCGACATCATTGTCAATACCTGCCTTACATCTGAAAGCAACGAAATCATGATTTTCGGGAAGTGTGAATGTGAGGATAGAGGGAGCATTTACTCCGAATCCATAATCGTATTCAACACCTTCCACTTTTAGCTTGTTGCCGTCGTTGTTTCGGTTGACTTTCGGAGCATTCCATCCATTAATTGGATTAGCGTCCCATGCTATTGTTGTAAGCGACACTTCTGTGCCATCTGCCTTGACAAGTACGGGGTCAATCCAATCCGCATGGTCGTACGACAGATTGTCGCCACCGTCTGTCACGACAAGATAGAGTTTTTCAGCACCCTTTATGTCAGCCTGCAAATTTGCAGTCTTTGTCACACCCTCTCTACACATATATCCGCTTTCAGCAATCTGCTTTGTCGGATCTACTGCTACAAGTACATTGCCCCCATTCCATTGGTCGGTATATTCAGCTCGGAAAGTAGGATCGTAGTTGAATACAAGGAATTCTACAGATGATTTGCTTCCTTGATCACTCCCGGTATTGTCTATGCCTGCAAGAGCTGAAAAAGAGACTGCATCTTCTGGAAGATCAAAGATCAATATAGAATTTGCATGTGTCGCTATTCCCTTTTCATATTCCTTACCATCGATCTTCAACTTTCCTCCTTCCAGATTAGTATTGACATGCACCTCTCCCCATCCTGCTGTTTTCTTTAGGATTTTTTGAGCTGTAAGATCAATTTTAGTTCCATCTTTAAGGGTGACTGTCGGATTTATCCAGTCGGCATGGTCTGAGTCGTAGCTGTCGCCGCCGTCGGTCACAGCAAGAACAAGCTGTCGACTTCCTCCCGGAATTGCAACCTCTGCTTCAACGGCATGCCCTGTAGTGAGATATGAAATCGTACCGCTTCTCCAGAGAGCATCTTTCGTAGCAAGAAACTCATTGCCTCCTGTATTAAAGAGGGCTGCAAATATGTCGCCATTGCGCGGATCGATGGCACTCCATGTGATATGGTTGTTCCTGTTTGACACCTGCCGGTTTGCAACCGTATGGCTGTGCATATAGAGCACGTCACGGTTTGTGAGCAAGGCGTTGGTGGCTTCATCATTCTGAGGAAGGTCACCACCAAACATCAGTGGACTCTTGAATATGGTCCAAAGGTTCATTAGGGCCTTCTGTTCATCTGGAGTGAAATTAGTATAGCGTTCCGCTCCCCTCTCTCCACGGATACTTATCTTTCCAAGTGGAAGCATGTCGGCATCTGGCCAGTTACCCGGAGCAATGTGAGGAGCCCACTTGGCACAGATGCCAAACTGATAGTTGAGCTGGCTCCAGTTATCCCAAAAGTCATCGACTGTGCGCCACATATTTGCATGGTTCTTGACATGCTCCACCTTTTCTATCGGAGTCTCTCCGGGAGAAATACTGAGCACGATCGGTCTTCCACATTGGTCAATGGCATTACGTATCATCTCTACCTCTGCGGTATGGTAAGGACGTGACAGATCATCTATCTTGATGAAATCGACACCCCATTGTGCGTATAAATCAAAGATTGAGTTATAATATTCCTGGGCACCGGGTTTACGCCAGTCTACCTTCATATTGTCGCGGAGCCATGTGCAGGTAGAGTCGTTGTTGGCGATCATATCGGCAGTAATGCCATCAGTGCCTTTTACCGGAAGTTTCTTTCTGACCGCTTCCTTTGGTATGCCTCGCATGATATGGATACCGAACTTCAATCCAAGGTCATGGACATAATCAGCAAGAGGTTTGAAGCCTTGTCCGTCGACGGAAGAAGGGAATCGGTTAGGAGCTGGAATGTAGCGTCCCCATTCGTCATAGTCATAGATGGGATTTGTCTGGTTGTAACCGCCAGCCTTGTCATTTTCGACAAACCATCGAATATCGACCACAACATATTCCCAGCCATAATCCTTCAAATGTTTCCCGAGATAGTCGGCGTTAGCCTTTACCTCGCTTTCTACTACTGTGGGGCCATAGCAGTCCCATGAGTTCCATCCCATCGGAGGGGTCTGCGCCCAGCTTCTGAAGTCAGACTGCAATGTCGAAGCCGCCGTCAGTGGCATCGCTATAAGCGACGAATACAAAATCGGTAAAAATCTTTTCATATATTTAGGTA
>CAMWQY010000360.1 GCA_947176355.1 uncultured Porphyromonadaceae bacterium | reverse complement strand
CGTAGGTGATGGTGAAGGAGAGGTTGGGGACGTCGGAGCCGAGGGCGTTCTGGATTGCTCCGATAGAGGCTACGCTGCATCTTGATCCTGCGACGCATCCTAATACTTCCGGGGTCGAGAAGCGAAAAATCTTATGCGCTATGAAGACGTTTATCACAATGCTGAGGAAGGTCAGCAATAAGCCAATGCCGACGATCGCAATGCCTGCTTCGTGAAGACCTGCCATCAAGGCGCTGCCTGCCGAAAGACCTAAGACTGAAATGAACATATTTACTCCGAGATTATTCATAATCCACAGTGCAGATGATGGTATATGTCCGAATGATGGACGCTTGGAGCGTAGCCAACCAAGTACAAGTCCTGAGAAAAGTGCGCCAACACTCACTCCTAATGCCATGGGTATACCATTTATCTTTATTGATAAAGCACCTACGATGCAGCCTAAGGCAATTCCTAATCCT
Source organism: uncultured Porphyromonadaceae bacterium (assembly GCA_947176355.1). GTDB lineage: Bacteria > Bacteroidota > Bacteroidia > Bacteroidales > Muribaculaceae > Lepagella. The sequence continues at coordinate 2,455 of CAMWQY010000360.1, read as the reverse complement.
ACAAAGACCATATCCGTGACATTGGTGTCGCGGTCAGCATAGCCAATTTTGTTGGCAGCCGCCGCAACATCGCAGGGCCAACCTACGAGGGTGATTACATCTCCTCCACTAAGTTCAGTATTGTTTTTGACCGGCAACGACAGACCGTTTCTTTTTAGAGATGCTATGGCAATGCGGTCCATATATTCTTGAGAGCGTAATTGTCCGAGTGTAATACCATCGACATTTTTGGAAGATATAGTGACCGGAGTACGTTCTGCACCGAAATTTAGAAGTTCTTGGTCTGCAACCTCAGGTCCCGGAGGCGATGGAAGGGCTGCCATTTCTTGAGATCTTCCGCCCAGCACAATATGATCTCCTTTAGATAGACGCACTTCCGGCGAAGGATCTGTAACTACACCATTGATCCGGGCACGGACGAATACCACACGAACATTCATTGACTTATAATGCTCCCGTATTTCTTCAGGCGAGCGGGGCGTATCGAAAAAACAGTCTGTTATTTCGTATGCCCGATATACCACTGGACGGCGAGCCGGTATCATACCCGGACCGAGTGGTGTGTCTGATCCTTCAAGTTTTTGCTCCATGTCTGCCACGTCTGCCTGCACTTTTTTAAGTCCACCAATCATTTTGGGTGCCATAGAGGATAGGAACCATGCAGTGAAGACAGTGCCGAGCACGTATGTCGCGGCATAGCATGCCGGAATAAGCTTAAGCACATGGTCACGAGTCGATTCATCCATCGGCATCTCTTTCAATGTGTCGGTCATAAGACCTAATGAAGCAGATGCATTCTGCGATCCGGCAAACAAGCCGGCTGCAACGCCCTTGCTATAGCCGAGTATTTCAGCAGCCCCAACTACGACTCCTGCACTGACAAGAGCCGCTACCGCAGCAAATGCCACTATCTTTACTCCATTTCCCTTGAAGGCACGGAAGAACTGAGGACCAACACCATATCCTACTGAAAAGAGGAAGAATAGGAAGAATACAGTCTTTACCATATCAGGAATTACTATGTCGAGTTGGCCGATAATAACGCCTACAATAAGAGTAGCAGCTACAGATCCGAGAGAAAACGAGCCGAAACGGAGTTTACCGAGCCAGAAGCCGAAGCCGAGAGTCAGGAAGAGAGGGATTAGCGGGTGGGATTGAAGGAAGGGGAGCATATTTTTAATTATTAACAGTCATTGATTTATCGTGATATATCATGATGAATCATGTTTTATCATGTTTTATCATGGTAAATCATGGGACATCATGTTGAATCATGGGACATCATGGTAATTATCAATTCTCAATTATAAGAAGCGGGAGAAGAGTATGTAGGCGGAGATGAAAGAGGCTATGCAGAGTATGATGAAGCAGCATTTCTCTGTCGATGTGAATAGGGGAGTGGCGGGAGACGGACGCTCTTTGTGGGTCTTTATGTAGAATCCGATGCCGAGAAGGTAGAAGATTGAGGTGAGAAACATGTTGAGCAGGCCTCCGGAATATGCCATCCAAATGCAGAAGACGGTAGTCACTATGGCGATGGTCATGATTCTCCAGTTATCGGCTTTCTTTATAAGGAAAAGACCTGTGAAGAAATATCCCGGTATTATCATTAGTCCTGTGATATGAAGCGCGGCGAGATATACGTCGTCTGCCATTGCCACCATGATAAGGAATAGATTCATCACGATGCTCGACGCAAATAGTCCGTAGGTAGGCATATTGTGACGATTGACCTTGCTGAAATACTTGGGGAGGATGCCTACAAGCGAAGCTTCGTATGGAACCTGCGCTACAACTAATGTCCAAGCCACCCATCCTCCGAGCAACGAGACTATTACTGCGCAAATCACAAACCAATATGCCCATACTCCACAGGTTTCCCTCAATATGTAGGCAATTGAAGGGTCCGGGAGATCGGCAAGTTGAGCTCTGCCGAGTAGACCGTAGCTGAGTAAAGAAACCGCCATATATAGTGAAAGTGATATCAGAAAACCCGCTATACCGGCTTTGCCGACATCCGATGGCTTCTTAGCTCTTGCCGACATCATGACAGCTCCTTCGACTCCAAAGAAGCAGAAAAGAGTCACCATCATAGTTTCCTTCACCTGCTGCCATGTGATACCCACTCCTGCTACCGCACCCCAGACGTCAGTCTCATACAGTCTTGCCTTGAAGAAGATGATTAATATTGTGATGATGAAAATCAGCATCAGCACCTTTACAGCAGCGAGCATATTGTTGACAAATTTTGCGGTCTTTATGCCTTGCGACACTATAAAAAACATTATCCAAATCAAAACGCTTCCGAAAGCCACCATCTCCCATCCATGCCGCAGAAGCACCGGAAAAAAGGCACCAATGGAGTCATTGAGCATCACAGCGTATGCGATGTTGGAGAAGGCAGTGCAGAGCCAGTAGCCCCACGCGATGTTGAACCCCGCGAATCGTCCGAACC
>CAMWQY010000359.1 GCA_947176355.1 uncultured Porphyromonadaceae bacterium | reverse complement strand
GCCAGTCTGTGCGAATTGCTGTTGCCTCGCAGACTTGTGGATATGATAAGAACCTTTTTCATTGTTAAAGACTTTTGCGGAGGATTTCTACAATTTCGTCATGATTGCTTATTATTTATGCTCAGGCAGATTGGCTTTGAAGAATGAAATAAGTTTGTCAAAGGGGATTAGGTCGGTACGGTCGTACAAATCGACATGGCCCGCACCCGGCACAACCACCAGTTCCTTGGGCTGCGCGGCCTTTGCATACGCGTCTTCGCTGAATTCACGCGAGTGGGCTTCCGAGCCGGTTATGAAGAGCATCGGTCGGGGTGAAATTGTCTCAATATCTTCAAAGGGGTAGAAGTTCATGAACTTCACATTCGAGGTGAGTGTGGGATGTGTTGTCGTTGTCGGGGTAGCTCCATCGGGCGTGTACTGACCTCGTGGTGTGCGGTAAAACTCATAGAATTCCTTTTGAACAGGGTCGAGCGATTCGCTCCATTCATTTGTAGTTCCACCTGTCAATGCAGCTTCCGCTCCTTCAAATTCCTCATACCTTCTTTGAGCAGCCTCTGCGATAATAGCCTTTCGTTGCTCCAATGAAAGGGAGTTGCGGAGTCCGTGGCGATTCGCATTTCCCATATTATACATGCTGACAGTAGCCACCGCTTTAAGTCGCGGGTCGATCTTCGCAGCGCTTATTGCGAAACTTCCACTTCCACAAATACCAATCACACCAATCTCCTCACGATTTACAAAGGGACGGGTTCCAAGATAATCAACTGCGGCACTGAAAGCCTCGGCATACATGTCAGGACTAACTGCGTTGCGGGGTTCGCCTTCGCTGTCGCCCCAGAACGGCAGGTCGATGGCGAGTGTCACGAAGCCGGCTTCAGCCATCTTCTGTGCATAAAGCATCGCACTCTGTTCTTTGACAGCTCCCATAGGGTGACCTACTATTATTGCAGGGTATCTGTCGCCGGTTTTAAGGGAATTCGGTATAAACAGGGTTCCCGCTACTTTCATCCTATATTGATTCGGGAAAGATACCTGCTGTTCTTTTACCGAATAGCTGTGATAGAAATTATCGGCACCTGCCGGCTTAACGTAATTGTCCATAGTTTGTGCTTTTCCTACGAGTGTCATTGCACTCATGAAGAGTAATAATAAAAATCTTGTGGTTTTCATAACATAAATAGTATGGTAATTAGTCTATTGTTTTAATCCATTCTGCCACTTCCTCTTGAGAATAGTCGTTCATGACCTTTCCCTGCTTGAACACGGCTTTGGGGGCAGATACTCGCAGGTCTTTTTCTGTTTCACCGATCGGACTGCCACCTGAAGTGGCAAACGGTATGATTACTTTTCCATCGGTATCACACTGTTCAAGGAAAGTGTTGACGATTGTTGGTGCAGTGTACCACCAGATTGGAAATCCTAAATAAATGGTATCATATTTTTCAAAATTATCTACATGGCTTTTTACCCCGGGTCGCGTTGAGCGATCCTTGGATTCTCTTGTACCTCTCGCGCTGTCGTTCCAACCGTCGAGATCCGCTTCTGTGTACGGTTGTTCCGGTTCGATTTCAAACAGGTCACCGTTGGTGGCTTTCGCAACCTTTTCAGCGAGAGACCGGGTGTGTCCCTGAGCGGAGAAATACGCGACAAGCACTGATGAATCTTCACCGCTCTGAGATGATTTTTCACTGCCCCTTGCCGCACAAGCACTCAGTATGCACATCCCGGCTGCCATAAAAATTGCCATTAATTTCTTCATATCTATGCTTTTTAGTTGTTATATGGATATAACCAATTTATTGATTGCAAAGTTAGTATGAGATTGTCATAATTACAGACCCATATTTTGGGAATGCAGACCTCAATCGCTGATGATTGATTTTTTCAGATAAAAAAGTAGTAAATTCGCAGTATGAAACAGAATTCAACAATAGTCAGAATCGATTCGATAGACGCATATAACAAACTGTATGGGCTTGAAACGAAACATCCGTTGGTCACGGTGATCGATCTCACCGAAGCGACCAAGGTAGTAAACCATGTCCGTATGGATTATGATGTATATGCACTTTTCCTGAAGAATGGGACAAACTGTACATTGAAATATGGAAGACAGCCATACGACTATCAGGAAGGTACGGTAGTAAGTTTTTCGCCCGGACAACTGATAGGCGTTGATACAGATGTTGATGAGATAGCGCCGGATGTAATCGGACTGATGTTTCACCCTGATCTGCTTCATAAGACTCCACTCTCATCTAAAATCAAGGATTACAACTTCTTTGACTACTCACAGCGTGAGGCTCTTCATCTGTCGGCCGATGAAAGACGTATATTCAATCAATGCCTTGAACGTATAAAGGAGGAGATTGCTCACCCCGTTGATAAGCATACGGCGGAAATAGTCTCCAGTCAGATACAGGTGCTTCTTGATTATGTGACTCGCTTCTATGAACGCCAGTTTATCACACGCGGGAAAATAAACTCCGATATTCTAAGCCGATTTGAAACATCGTTAAAACACTATTTGGAATCGGACCGGACAAAAGAGGGACTTCCGACGGTAAACTACTTTGCTGAGGAGGCGCATCTAAGCCCCGGCTATTTTGGAGATATGATAAAGAAGGAGACCGGTGTGACAGCACAGGAGATTATCTCCAGGCATATTGTAGAGCGGGCAAAACGACGACTGACCGAATCTACAGATGATATAAGCATAGTTGCTTACGAATTAGGATTCCAACATCCTCAGCACTTCTCCCGTATGTTCAAACGCATCACCGGCATCAGCCCCACCCAGTTCAGAGAGAAAGCAACCTCTAATCCGTTCTACTAAATTCTCTTCATCTCCGGTAGGAATAAAAAGCACTATTTTATCCAATACAGTAAATTTATTGGATAAAATTGATTATCTTTGCAGT
>CAMWQY010000358.1 GCA_947176355.1 uncultured Porphyromonadaceae bacterium | reverse complement strand
CCGATCGGTTTTGCGGTGCAAAGTTACAGCTAAATTTGCAAAAATCCAAGACAAAAGTGTAGGATTTTATTCCACACTTTGCGGCTCTTTCGCTTGTGTGGCCTCACGCTGGTGCCGCTGAGGGGCTGGGGGTGCAGGGGGATATAATAGACGTTCACGAATTAAGATGTCGCAAATGTGAATAATGGATTTTGTGAAAATCTAAACCTAAAAATTTTGGATTTTGTGAAATTTTTCCTTTAAAAGATATGGATTCTGTGAATTTTATGACCTAAAAAGTTGAAATTTTGTGAAATTTGATCTCTCTTTGTAATCTAATTAAAAGATATTCAAAATGATTGGACTTAGACGCAAAATAGATCGGATTCTTTCTGACTGGAAGAGAGAGACCGGGAGGAAGCCACTAATAGTGAAAGGAGCCCGACAGATAGGTAAAACCTATTCAATATCAAAATTCGGAAGGGAAAACTATGCCTCCTTCATATCCATCAATTTCATTCTGCAGCCAGAATACCTCAAAATATTCAGCGACGGTTTTGATGTGAATCGGATAGTAAAGAACATATCATTCATAAATCCCGACTTTCGTTTTGTGGAAGGAGACACTCTGATACTCTTTGATGAACTTCAGGAATGTCCCTCTTGTGCAACTTCGCTGAAATCCTTTGCCATAGACGGTCGCTACGATGTCATTTGCAGCGGTTCTCTCATGGGTCTCAACTATAAGGAGATAGAATCGAATGCGGTAGGATACAAGACCGATGTCGATATGTTCTCCCTCGATTTTGAAGAATTCCTATGGGCCAAAGGATACTCTGAAGCCCAAATCGAGTCCTTGTTTGAGTATATGATTAGTGTGCGACCTCTCGGACAAGTGGAATACACGACCATATCAGATATATTCAAAGACTATATGGTGGTAGGCGGTATGCCGGCAGTGGTCGATAAGTATATATCGCAGGGAAACTTCAGCGGTACACTTCAGCTACAAAGGCAGTTGCTACTCGACTATCGTGAAGACATAACCAAATATGCAAAAGGTCTTGACAAGGCTAAGATATTAAATGTCTACGACCATATATCCACATTCCTCGCCAAAGAGAATAAACGGTTTCAAATCAGTAAGATCGGGAAAAATGCTCGAAACCGTGACTATGTAGGAGTGATCGACTGGCTTTCTCTGGCAGGAATAGTGAACGTGTGCTACTCCCTTCTGCAGCCTGAGCTCCCTCTTAAAGGCAATTACAACCCCGACATGTATAAGTTGTATTATCAAGATACAGGCCTTCTGGTGGCTGCTCTTGATGACGAGGCTCAGGACGACCTTCGGAAAAATAAGAATTTGGGGACATACAAAGGCGCTCTGTATGAGAATATTGTCGGAGACATGCTTCGCAAACAGGGATATAGTCTGTATTACTATAGGAATGAGAAGTCTACTGTCGAACTCGACTTCATGGTCAGGGATGCCGACTCGCTTGTTCCTTTGGAGGTCAAGGCTTCCGATGCCACACCGCGCTCGCTCGTAAAGATGACTGACGGCAGAATCACTGACATTCATTATGGTGTCAAGCTATGCGGAAGCAACATCGGATTCAACGGTCAGTTCTACACGTTTCCATATTTTCTCACTTTTATGCTCCGACGCTTCCTTGCTGAAAGGAATGTTGTATCATAAAGGAGATGGAGTGGAGGCACAGAAGTGTTTTTCTCCGACTACGACCTTACGGACGACAAGTTGGATCTATGCAATGGAATAGATGTTGCGATGATATTTGAGTCGATACTGACTATGGCTAAACGTTAGCATATGTAGAATGAAAAAGGGGTGGTAGAACTATATTCCCCACCTTTTGTAGGGACGCACGGTTCGTGCGTCCTCTTTTCTAGATTACTGATTATAAGTCTAATCGTATTGTGGACGCACTAACCGTGCGTCCCTACGGATGGGTTGTAATTCAGTGTGGAGAGGGGATGGTTAAAACAAAAGCGTATGTTGACTTACCGACCAGGTAATCAGGAATCTCAGCGCAACGAGCTCCGATTTTTTTCTTTGAGAAGTCGACGTATACTTTTTCCGACACAGGGAAATCATCTTCCCGCTTTAAGATGAATCTCACCAATTCCTCAAAATATTCCTTTTCAGGGCCCTCGGATATTTTGTCGATATTGTCTAAGATATACGAATCATAGTTCGCAAGCGAGCGAGCAAAGAGTCCGTAGTCATCTTTGCTGACACTTTGCAAGTCATAGTATTTCGCATTTTTTTCAGCTGCAATTTCATGCATATTGACTTCGTCTAACGAATCAACGAGTACAGGCACGATTGTACCCCTGTCAAAGGCGTCTTCAAATCTTTTGACCTCAGGTTTGATTTTCGTTACATAGCGGTCCTGTTCCGGATCGTCAATTAAATCATCATTAAGTAGGCTCATAGTTTTATTAATTTTTATTGTCACTTATATATATATAACAAAGAATATATGAAACAGAAGTGATCATTGCAATACAGGATGTTCACTGACTATTCCTTGGATGGCTGAGGTGAGGTAGCCTATGAAAAGCGACTTCTGGGCTGGGAAGAAAGCGACGTTGCGGTAGACTTTCGAATATATCTCGTAGTCCTTTTCATGATCGGCACTGAAGAAGGCATACGTGTCACGTATCGTTTCGGGTGTCACCCAATTGAGGTCATCGAGGGTGACGGTAGGGTTTATGACTATCTTCTTTTGACGTTTGTATGCCATAAGGATAGTGGCGGTGTTCCCTATGCCGATTACCCATTCAGGATGCTCTTTTCTGATTACCTCTTTCATAAACTTCTTTGGGTCTTTATTATAGAAGTCATTGCTCGAGTAGACCTTATCGCCAATCTTCAGGCATTCGTCTTCCTCAAACATTTCAGAGATAATGAATCCTGTCTGGTCTTCCAATGTCGGAT
>CAMWQY010000357.1 GCA_947176355.1 uncultured Porphyromonadaceae bacterium | reverse complement strand
CATGCAAGGTTTTCATAATTCCTTATTTATTGAATAGACGTTCGATCGAATATTGTTAATTTTATAAGAACCTATTCAATTATGAAAAAACTGATATTTGCAGGAATAGCATGCCTGAGTCTTCTTTCCGGAGCATGCTCCGACATAGACGACAGCCAGGATAACAACAAATTCGTAATCTGTCCCGGATTTGGAGACGAGCCATGGGAAGATGCCCAGCCACTTGCGAAGATAGCATCCAACAACATTGACAAATCAAATGGCTTCGCTTCATCTCTCTTCAAGACAGTCTATGAAGGAGAAAAAGGAAATGTCTGTGTGTCACCCATAAGCGTCTTCTCAACATTTGCCATGATGGCAAATGGCGACGAGGGGGAAAGTCGTGACGAAATATTGGATATACTGGGTTATAGCAATGGTCCCGGAGGGCTTCACGAACTCGATATATACTGCAATGCCCTGATGACAGAAGTACCCATGCTCAACGGAGACACTCAATGCGGCTTCACTAACTCAATATGGTATCATCCTGACCTAAAACTGCTACCTAAATTTGCATCAGACATCCGATTGATTTTCGGAGGATCATTATTCCCCATTTATCTTGGAGATGAAGCAGGAAAATCTAAGCTAAATGAATTCGTAAGCCTTTATACCAATGGAATGATCCCGGAATTCCTATCAAACCCCCTGAATGTTAAACTTGCATTTCTAAACACCACATATTTCAAGGGGAAATGGAAGACAGAATTTAACAAAAACCTGACACATAAGGGTGTCTTCTGCAACATTGATGGTTCAAGGTCAGAGGCCTCATTTATGAATCTAAACGATGACCTCATCTACTGCGAAGCGGAGGGCATAAGAGGTGTCTGTCTACCTTACTCCGGCGACAGATACACCATGACACTTCTACAGCCCGATGATGAAAAGGGATTCGAAAATATGCTTAACTCATTGAACACCAAAACACTTAAGGATCTTGAATCATCAGCAACCCAACAGGGAATAATACTGAAACTGCCAAAGTTCGAGACTGAAATCAACATTTCTATGATCGACTACCTGAAGCAGATTGGCTTCGACAAGGTATGTACCCGTGGTATCCACCAAGCCGCTAACGAAACTCTATTTCTATCTCAATTCCGCCACGCTGTAAAGATTATTGTAGATGAAGAAGGCACCGAGGGAGCAGCGGCAAGTCTTGCCGGAATGGACAATGCGGCCGGACCTGGCTTCGAGCCGATATCAATGGTTTTCGACAACCCATTCGTCTATATAATTCGCGACACTATATCTGATGCTATTCTTTTTATCGGTACTGTGACTTCATTCTGATACGTAAAAATTGACTTACCACAAAGACAGAGAAGAGGAAATCGCAAGGCTGATGCGGAAGGATGATTCCTCAGCCAAGAAAGCCTTGTACTGTACATACGCCGGCTACCTTACCGGCGTATGCACCCGCTATCTGTCTGATCCGGACGATGTGAAAGATGTGCTCCACGACAGTTTCCTACACATATTCTCTTCAATGTCCACTTTTGAATATCGAGGTCCCGGATCGCTTAAGGCGTGGCTTACAAGGATTGTAATCAACGAATCACTTCAATTTATACGCCATACCTATCGTTCTGAAATACTGGATCTTTCGTTGAAAGCAGAAGAACCGGAAGACGACGAACCTCCGCAACTCGAAGGTCTCTCATTGGAAACCCTACACAAATTGATCAGGGAACTGCCACCAGGCTACAGAACAGTCTTCAACCTATACGTATTCGAAGAGAAGTCTCACAAGGAAATAGCCACCATCCTCAACATCAAGGAAGCATCATCAGCCTCCCAGTTCCATAGGGCAAAAGCACTATTGGCAGCAAGAATTAAGAATTATCAATCTAACAACCCCGACATATGAACGAGAAATGGATCGAAGATCTGCGCAAAGGCCTTTCAGACTTTGAGATGGATGTGCCTGAAGGACTCTGGGAAAGCCTTGGGGTTGAGACTCCCGCGCCCAAAAGTTCTTGGAGAAGGAAGGCGGCGGTAGCCGCGGCGCTACTTGCTTTGCTTTCGATAGGAGGAAGTTTTCTCTTATGGATCAGCCGTGGGGAAACACTCGAAGTCAGCGATACAAGAGCTGCAGCTTACTCTTCACTCCCTGAAAACACCGGAGGCGAACCCATGCAATCACTTCCGGCAACAACCGAACAGGCTCCGGCTGCAACTTTAATTATATCCCCAAAGATAGCCGTTTCTTCAAACAATGGGAAACAAGAGGAAGCATTCACATCATCTACATCCGAGGATGAAAATATCGCTTCATACACCGACACGATCTCTCAGGAACTTAAGGATATAGAAGATGACACCGAGATAAGGGATTATAGACAAACCGATACAGGGAAAGCAAAACCTCTTTATGCCGGTATAGCTCCTAAACGGAGAAGCCATAGAAATCAGAATGGCAGGTACGCAGTAGCAGCCTACGCTTCCGGGATAGGACAGGCAACCGGAAGTATGGGGCGGAGACCCGGCACAAACATTGGCAACGGTCCGCTATGGGGCAACAATTATCCTAATTATGACGATGATTCCGTCAATTCTGATCCCGGCAGCAATTCAGTCGGAGATCCTAACTCTGGGTCTACGAATTATCCCCCATTTAATGAAGATCCTGACGAAATCCCCATAAACACAGAAACTCACCATCATATACCAATAAGGGCAGGTTTTACTTTCCAGTACAGCCTGACTGACCACATCGGACTTGAGACGGGAGTCATGTATACGTCGTTATCTTCTGACTTCACTGTAAGCCAAGGCAATAAAGTATCTTCAGGAGAACGACAGATGCATTACATAGGCATTCCTCTGAACGTCAAGCTTTCAGTATGGTCATGGAAAGCGGTCGACCTATACCTCTCTGCCGGAGTAATGGGAGAGAAATG
>CAMWQY010000356.1 GCA_947176355.1 uncultured Porphyromonadaceae bacterium | reverse complement strand
CACATGAAATGGTCCATCTTATATTTGTAGAGCATGAGGAGGGCGCGAGTGAATATCAGACAATTCCTATGTCTGATAGCGGTCGACTTGAAGGCGTCATGCCAAAAGGCTTTATGGATTCTCTCGACAATGATTTTAGGGCTATTATTTTGGCAAATAGAAAATGAAAATTTCTTTGGCTCCATATATGCCTATACTGCTGGATTGCAGTTCTAATGAATTGGCTTTCCTTAATCTTTGCCTGTTTGCATTGCCTAATTTCGTGACTTTGTATGTCGTCGGCAGATGGGATGAATTGCTGATGGAAAGCGAAGAAGTCATGTCGTCATATGAGACGTTCAGACTTATGCTTGAATTGCCCGTCGTGGAAGTGTCAGCAATAAAAAAGGCTCGATATATAAAGGTGATTCCTGATGTGTTTATAGGTTTGTCGCAGAAAAATAGGGATGCCATATGGCAGCAATTGTATGCTTTGACAGGGTTAAATGATTCAAAACGTATTTTTGCTGGAGTAAATGAGAGTATTGATATTCTGAAAATATTGTCCGATCATAAAGAAACTGCTATTATGCATTTCAATCCGTATCAGGATATATCAATATTGGATTTATTAAAATCCCACATGCCGAGATTGGAGCAATTAAAGCATTCCCATGAAAGCAAGAAGATGGGAGATAAGATAATTTCAGCATTCTCCGCTTTTGATAGAAATGATGATGAGTATGCTCAAAAATTGCTGAGGACAGCTTATATAGAACATCCGGGGAATATTGATGACAGAACATACCTATATACGTACGACAAAAGGAATAAAACTTTTGTAGAATTTCGTCCCGGAAGAAACAATGTCTATCACGGAATGGATATAAGCGTGGAAGAGGCAAGAAAAAAGTCTCCTTATATAGTCAGAAAATATCACAAATAGCTATAATGAATATACTTATTACAGGGGCTTCCGGGATGCTGGGAGGATATCTGCTTCCGTTATTGAGAGATAATAAGATCACGACGCTTCAGCGTCATGATGCGGATATAATATGCGATTTGAAAGCCGATAGGCCGGATTTTGGCAATAAGACGTTCGGCCTCGTGATCCATACTGCCGGATCTCATGAGGAGGCGGATGCTTTCGATCTTAATCTTGAAGGCACTCGCAGGCTTCTTGATGCCTTGGAAGCGAATCCTCCAAAAGAATTTGTCTACGTCTCAAGTTGGGAAGTCTATAGCCCCGATGCCGGAGAGCACATTCAGGAAGACCACCGCCTGTGGGCATCCTCAAAGGTAGGTCAATCCAAGGCCCGAACGGAAGATCTTGTAGCCGGATGGTGTGCCGCGCATGATGTCTTACTCACAATAATCCGTCCTGCCAGGATGTTTGGAAAAGGAGTGAAAGGAGAGATGAAGACTCTCTTCAATGATGTGGTCAATAGCCGCTACATCCATGTCAGAGGGAATGATGCCCGACTGAGTCTGGTGTGCGCCATTGATGTGGCTCAAGCTATCTGCCGGCTCCATTCTGTCGGAGGTGTCTACAATGTTTCAGACGGCCGGGGAGCCAAATGGATAGAACTTGCCGAAGCCATGAGTGCCAATTGCGGCGCAATGAAGAGGCAGACTTTCCTTCCTGATAAATGGGCAGCGGCTGCTTGGAAATTTGCATCGTGGCTTCCTGCGGTTAAGGCTTCTCTCTCTCCGGCTACGCTTGCTCGCAGGAGTAAGACACTCACTATCTCAAATGATGCTTTGAGAAAAACTGTAGCTGACTGGGAGCCTTACCCGACTATCGATGTCATAAATAGGCAAACCCGTGAATATCCCTATCAGGACTAACCAATATTATGGGAAAAATTAAGGAAATAATCGATGGAGTTGCATCTTTTGGAAAGGTGCTCTTGCTTTCGCGCAAACCATCAGCAGCCGGCAAGCCTAAGGCCGAGAGTCTGATAATAATGGGTAATGGGCCGTCGCTTCGTGAGACCATTGCCAATCATTCTGCCCTGCTTAAAAGATCGAGGACACTTGCCGTAAATTTCGCTGCTAATGCCGATACCTATTTCGAGTTGAAACCATACATTTATGTTCTTGCTGATCCTCATTTCTTTCGTGTTGGATCTGATGGCGTGTCAGCAGATCCAAATGTAGTCAGGCTCTGGAAAAACATTTCTGCTACTGACTGGCAGATGACACTGTATGTCCCTTGTAAGGCAAGCATACCGGAGGAGATTGAGAAGAATTGCAATATAAAGATAAAAAGGTATAATCTGACTCCGGGCGAAGGACTCCGGGGTCCTGTCCATTGGCTGTATCGCAAAGGGCTCGCTATGCCCCGCCCCCGAAATGTACTCATTGCCTCCATTATGATAGCACTCCGCGAAGGCTTCCGCAATATATATATTGTGGGAGCTGACCACACTTGGAGCCGTGATCTTTGGGTAGATGATAAAAACCGTGTCATTTCAGTGCAGAAGCATTTTTATAAGGACAACGACAAGGAATTTGAGCGTGTCGCTCAGGAATATGCCGGTTATCATCTTCATGATATTCTTAATAGCCTTACTATAGCATTCCGCTCTTATCACCACATAGCTGAATATGCGCATCAGATAGGCGCTACTATCATCAACTGCACCCCCGGAAGCTTCATTGATGCTTTCCCCCGTGCCGAATTGCCGACTTAAAAAATGAATCAAGAAGAAATTAAAAGTAAAATCTCCGGATGCAAGGGTTGGCTTGCGCTATCCCCTATGGTAGTGTTTCTGCTGCTTTATGTGGCGGTCTCCGCATGTATAGGTGATTTCTACAAGATTCCGATTTCTGTAGCGCTCCTGGCTGCATCGATGTGGGCTATAGCGATATATAGAGGAAAGAGCCTCAAGCAGCGTATAGAGACATTCTCGGCTGCCGCTGCCAACACCGACATCATTTATATGATATGGATCTTTGTGCTTGCCGGTGCTTTCGCCTCAGTAGCTA
>CAMWQY010000355.1 GCA_947176355.1 uncultured Porphyromonadaceae bacterium | reverse complement strand
GCCCAGCATTTCGATATTACTCTGACTGCCGACCAGCAAAAACAACTCGCTTCGACAGAAGGATTCTCTCTCGAAGTCACTGTCGGCACCAACAGTTCAAAACAGGGTGGTGTGAGCCAGGTATGCATTGAGGGTGTGCTTAACGGCGAAATCGTAAAAGTAGAAAAATATCCGGTAAGCATCGCAGCCGCTCCGGAAGAAGCAGGCTCTGTAGCTATCCGACCACTCGCTGAAGCATATGATGACGGCACTGAAGTAACTCTCGTTGCAACTCAGAAATTCGGTTATAATTTCGTAAACTGGACAGATGCCGACGGTAAGGTGATCTCTGACACTCCGGAATTCAAATACGCCATCAAACGTGCGGAAAGCCTGACTGCCAACTTCAAGGCTGTCAACATATACTCCATCACAACTGATGTCACCTCGGGGGCCAATGACTACATGATAAGCTATCAACCGGCTCCGACGGTAGTAGACGGAAAGAATATGTATGAGGAAGGGACTGTGGTGACTCTGAAGGCTTCATCAAATCCTATCCTTACATTCACTAACTGGAGCGACGGTCAGACTTCTTCTGAAATCACTGTAACAATGGACTCCGACAAGGAGCTCACCGCAGAATATTCTGCTCTCGACTACATCGTAGGCTGGGACTTCTACCGCCAGGGTGGCAACGGACGTCCTGCCGACTTCGCGTATGAGGAAAATGATGCTGTGACTCTCAACCTCATAACTGCCGAAGGCGAGAACTCGGGATGGCTCGATAAAAGCGAACTCGCTGCCGGAGGATATGAAGGAAGACCGGCAGCTGTCAACTGGCGCACTACAGGTCTTGGAGATTACTACTGGCAGACTAAGTTCAATGCCTCAGCATTCAAGAATATCAAGGTAGTGACCGCCATGCTCTACAACTATAATGCATATTCCAAGCAGAACGTAGAGTATTCTCTTGATGGCGAAAACTGGAAGACAATCGGAACCCTGACTATCGATGGAGCCAAAAACTGGACAGACGGTGAATTCTCGCTTCCTGCAGATGCCGACAACAAGGCAGAAATATATCTACGCTGGATTTCCGATAAGACTTCTACCATAGCAGGAACCAAGAGCGACAACGACGGTATCGCGCTCGGAGCCTCATTCGTATATGGAGAAATGGAACTTATCAACGACGGCAAAGCTCCGGTGATACTCTCTACCGTTCCGGCCGAGGGAGCTGTTTCCGCTTCCATCAACGGCAAGATTGTGCTTAACTTCGACGAGAAAGTCAAGATTGCTGATGGCACGACCGCCAACCTCTCCGGCAAGACACTGACCGGTGAAGCTAACGGCAAATCTGTGATATTCACCTATAAGAATCTTGCGTTCAATACTGATTATGAGTTTACGCTTCCTGCCAACACTATATCGGACCTTACCGATAATTATCTGGCTGCTCCTGTGAAGATCACCTTCAAGACCCGCAACCGCCCTGAAGTGGCAAAGGCAACACATGACTTCATAGTGCCCGATGACGGCGATTTCCGCGCTGCAATCACAGCTGCCAATAACCGCGAGGACATGGCTAAGAGATTCCGCATTTTCGTACGCAACGGTGAATATTTGATCCCGATGGATAAGTCAACGACTGTGAACGTCAACGGCGGCTCTTATCCTGACGTGACGCTGCGTCTGACAGCATCCAACACCTCTATCATCGGAGAGAGCATGAAGGGCACTGTTATCATTAATGAAGTTCCCGACATGGACGGCATCGGGTCTCACCCGATGGAAGGTATAGGCAATGCCGACCTTCTCCAGATACAACCGGGCGTAAGCGGCACTTACATCCAGAACATTACGCTTAAACATGGTATATCCGACAATCGCGGACGCAACATCGTGCTTCAGGACAAGGGAGACAAGACTGTCATCAAAGATGCATGTCTCTGGGGATATCAGGACACATACACCAGCAACAATCAGAATGCCCGCTACTATTTCGAAGGAGGCGTGCTTCGCGGACGCACTGACTTCCTCTGCGGAAAGGGCGATGCATATTATAATGGAGTGACTCTCCAGATGTGTGCAAGCGGCGGATATCTCGCTGTTCCGTCTCAGCCTAAGAAATACGGCTATATCTTCAAGGATTGCGAGATCACAGGCGAAAACAGCACAATAGATGGCAACTATACTCTTGGTCGCCCTTGGGGTGAAGGAACTCCTATCGCTCTCTTCATTGACACAAAGATGACTGTAAAACCGTCCGCAATCGGATGGGCAGACATGGGTTCAGACGGCTATCCGGCCCGCTTTGCAGAATACAACTCAAAGACAGCTTCAGGAACAGTGATCGATCTTTCCCAGCGTAAGAAGACTTTTGGTGCAGGCAAACATGCTAACAATCCTGTTCTTACCAAGGAAGAGGCTGATGCCAACGATTATGCGACTGTAATCAGTGGAGATGACGACTGGGATCCGGCTATGGACTGCGAACAGGCTCCTATAGCTACTTCACTCTCATTCACTAACGGCACTCTTAACTGGGATGACAGCAAGTATGTTCTCTGCTGGGCTGTTTATGCCGGCGATCAGTTACTCGGTTTCACTACAGAATGCAGCTATGTTCCTGCTGTAAAAGCCAATGTATTCGCTATTCGTGCCGTCAATGAGATGGGTGGTCTCGGCGAGATGGTGACTACCGCGACTTCAGGAGTCGACTCAATAGCTGATGAGGGAGCTGCCACAGGCATCAGATACTACAATATGCAGGGTATCGAGGTCAAACCCGGCAATACTCCGGCAGCCCTGATCAAGGTTACAACCTACAGCAACGGATCGACAAAAGTTGAGAAGGTAATGGAATGACCTGAATATTAATTTCAACATATATGAAAATCCCGCGAAGAATTGACTTCGCGGGATTTATTATTTTTCATAAAAATCACAAGATTGGAGCAAAGAGCCGGCCGAGGGCTTCCATCATTCTCTCGAAG
>CAMWQY010000354.1 GCA_947176355.1 uncultured Porphyromonadaceae bacterium | reverse complement strand
ATTCTGCATCGATGGTAGCCGACATCACAAGTATCTTGAGATCAGGACGTATCACATTTTGAATCTCTCGGGTAAGAGCGAGTGTAAGATCTGAAGAAAGGCTTCTTTCATGAAACTCATCGAAAATTACAGCAGCCACACCAACAAGAGTCGGGTCATCTACCAGCATACGTTCTAAGATGCCTTCAGTTATCACCTCGATTCTGGTGTTGGAAGATACTTTAGTATCAAAGCGTACCCGATATCCTACAGACTCTCCAATATTTTCACCTAACATAGACGCCATCCGACCTGCCACTTGCCTTGCGGCAATCCTCCTCGGCTCAAGCATCAAGATTTTCCCTTCCGGTATGCTTTCCAAGAGTGAAAGGGGTAGGAGAGTTGATTTTCCGGCTCCCGGAGGCGCTGTAACTATTAGACGCGAATGCATTGCCAATGAAATATTCACTTCATCGGCAATGTCTGAAACAGGCAAATGCTTGAATCTCTCTCGGATTTTCATTCGTTTATTGCCAGAATCATATTAAGGCATTTGTATGAATCCTTTTTCTTTCAAGAGGGATAAGAATGATTTGGAGACTTCTAAGTTGACAGATTCCGGATAACGGATGTCAGTGAAGACTTGTGCAAGAGAATCCTTTTTGTTTTCTTCTACGAATTGCTTGTTTACCTCGAAGTCATCTTTGGCTTTGAAGAGTGTCATGATATCTTCTTTGGAATCATGGCGGTAAGTCTCATCATGCTTTATAGCTTCGAGTGGAAGACGCTCACATTGCTCTTCATCCGTATTTGTCGGATATCCAAGAGAAAGCGATGCTACCGGCACTACAAGATCCGGAAGTTCAAGAAGATCAGAAATCTGCTTGGCATTGTAATTGACGGTGCCAAGATAGCAAGTGCCGAGACCTTCCATTTCTGCTATGGTGACTATCTGCTGTGCGTAAATCACAGCATCAGTGAGTGCCATCATAAATGAATGGAAGTTGTTGTAGCCCGGTTTTGCACCGCTTGCTTCACACCATTGAGTAAACCGATTGAAATCAGCACAGATGGTGAGTATGACGTCGGCTCCGGTAGATGCCGGCTGGTTGAAGTGTTCCTGTGCAAGTTTCTTGAGATTTTCCGTGTCACGAGTTACTATTACGCTATATAGCTGCATGTTTCCACATGTCGGGGCTCGCATAGCGCGCTCAAGTATGCTGTCAAGAAGCTCATCAGAGATATGGCACTTTCTGTAGTTTCTTACTGTCTTTCGATTGTTGAAATATTCTTTATCCGGATTCATGTTTTTTTATCAATTATTCTCGATTTTCATATAATTTGATTCCCCGGCAGCTTCAAGGAAATTACATACTGAATATACTATCAAGGCTATGCCGGTGACAAGCACTATGGCATTCATCATCTTTACCGGTCCGAGCACAAACACTACTACTCCTGCAGCGACGAGCAAAATTGGAAGTATGTAGAAAGCGAATGGAAACCGTGCATTACGGAATCCGAATCCGAGCATGCTTATATGATAAAGGCCGGCAAGCAAGATTATAGCTGCGAAAACATAGACGAGCAATGCACTGAAACTACCCGGTCGCAGTAGCATCCAAAGTCCAAGCGCACCCGTTGCTACTGCAGTAAGTGTTGATATGATTGAAATGGAGGCAGTCGATTTCTTCTCGCCATTAACTTCCAAAGTAGCTTTGCTGCGTAGCACAACGATCAAATCGATCAAGGCAGATAGCAAAAATGCTCCGCCTACGACCATTACTACTACATTAATGGCTGTGGCCTGCATAAACAGCAGTGCGATTCCTAAAATCAGGGTTACAATACCTGTATAAGTCAAATTCTTGCTTTTCATAATATTATATTTATTAGTTTAGTAAATTCATTTAAGGTTTATATTTATAAGTATCTAAGATTTTTTTACAGCTCCACTTTAGCATGTAAAGTTGATAGCTACTATTATAACAATTAAATTCTCCCAATGGTGCGACGAACTCTTTTTTTATGTTGTAAAAGTTGCTTTTTCAAGTTTTTTTTCCTAATTTTGTGCATAAATTCAACAGGGAAAAAAATATGAACGCTAAATCAATACTATCATTCGGAATAATGCTCTCAATTTCCGCCTCAGCTTTCGGGTGGGGTCAAAAAGGGCATGACGTGACTGCTTTTATCGCTGAAAATCACCTTACTCCGGCTGCTAAAGCAGCATGTGACTCCATATTCGGAGGTAAATCTATTGTATATTGGTCTAATTGGGCAGACAATGCTTGCCATACTCCTCAATACGAGTATACCAAGACATGGCACTATCGTAATATCGATGCCGGCCATGACTATGACAAATTCCCGCGTAATGAAAATGGCGATGTCACCACTGCTATTAAATCACAATATGCCATTTTGGGAGATTCAAATGCAAGCTTGGAAGAAAAGCAACTGGCTCTCAAGCTTCTCGTCCACTTCTTAGGTGACATTCATCAGCCGATGCACATGGGTCATCTATCCGATCGTGGAGGAAATAATGTTAAGGTAAAATACTTCAACAGCGACAGAAACCTCCACGGCATTTGGGACAGCAGTCTTGTGGAGTCTGCCCATAATTGGACTTTCACGGAATGGCAAAATCAAATTGACCGAGCCTCGAAGGAGGAAGAAGCTGAGATAATTTCAAGTATGAATCCTGACGATTGGGGCAAGGAAACTTTCGGATATGCCACAGAAATTTATGATAAGACACCTGAAGGCACCAACATAAGCTACGACTACATTGCTGAATGGACTCCTCTTATCGAGCAGCAGCTTCTTAAAGGTGGGCTTCGTCTCGCACATCTTCTTAATACTCTTTTTGATCCGCAATATAATAAGTGACAGAACAGCCCCCTCTCAACCTTCCATTGGTGGAGCTCCGATTGCGCATGGTAGATAAAATTCTTAAGGTGTTTGACCCGTTGCGTAAAAAATATGTAGCTCTTACTCCTGAGGAATATGTCAGACAACACTTTAC
>CAMWQY010000353.1 GCA_947176355.1 uncultured Porphyromonadaceae bacterium | reverse complement strand
TGACAGGCTTCTATTATTCTGTTTTCGGCATTCAACAAAATAAAGGTAGAGCATCCTACGATTAGGACGATGGTAGTCTGGACTCCTAACATTACTTGATGGAAGATGCGATGACGGCTCCGCCGAAGCTTTACCGACAGTCCTTGATTCTCTTTGCAGACATTTAACAATGTAAGCCAAGCGATAAGACTACAGATGGCAATCAGACATCCTCCGATGAAGATACTGAAACGCCAGAGATCGCTGACCTTGAATACCGAACTGTCCATAAAATAATCCAGTTTCATGTCAAGGAAATCCTGCAGAAGGATACCAAGCAGGAGAGCTAATGCTACCGCACAGCATATCGTGATTGCCACTTCTGCGAAAAGCAACCAGAAAAGTTTCATTCGCGAGGCTCCGTTGACTATCCTGAGGGCGAGTTCATGCCGGCGCATCCTGAACAACTGGATCTGTATACGGAGAAAACCAATGATGGCAGCTAAAAGAATAAGTGAACCAATGAGATAGCTGAGTATCCTTAATATTATGATCTTTCTTACCTCAGGAGTGTCCGACATCTTTGAGATTTTTGCAGTCACATCAAAGGGTTTGATCGCATCGTTGATTTCCTGCAATAACTGTTTTATAGAGTAGCCCTCCTTTAGGATAACATAGACACCTGTTACGAAGAAACTGTCCTCATACTCATAATCTTCCATTCCATTTCCATAGCAGAAATAAAATCCTTTGTTATCCATAGGATAATCAGACAAGGGTACCGGTTCATAGACATCAACTATTGTTATTGGAATAGGCATATAGCTTAGAAGTGTAAATGTCTGTACCGCTCCGATAGGATTCTTATCCTTGAAATTTGATTGAGCAAAATCCTTGCTGACTATTGCCTCGGCATGTTTCAGTCTCCTTATCTTCTTGCCTGTCATGGCAGACCGAAGTCCGACAAATTCCGCATATCCCTGATCCATAAGCCTGATAGGCACCTGCCCTTTTCTGACTGTCGAATCAGATAAATGAAATTCCAAAGGAATACTGACGGCGTTTCCGACTGCGACCGTAAGCTTTTCAGAGCTTCTCGGTCCACCGTCTTTCCTTATGGCCCGTACCACATTTCTTGCATCCTCTCCATAAAGATCGTGGCTGAAACTTACCTTGTATGCACGGTCATAATAAGACTCATAATAGATAGAAGGAAGGCGATAGGCTGATATCAAGGAATGCGTAAGTGAGAGAGTGACAATACCGATGGCGATGCTAACAATGCTGATGAGTGTCTGCAGTTTATACTTCATCAAGTTACGCAACGCCACCCGTATATTATGAAACATTATATTTATTGGAAATGCATAATTCATAATTCACAATGCATAATTATTTGAGGATTATGGAATATTAATATTAACTTAAATGAATATTGTTATGTTGAAAATTAATATAATATTATTATATCTATTCTTTTGGGAGGCATCAATCATTATGCATTATGCATTATGAATTATGCATTATGCATTATTTTAGAGTTCCACCTGGTCCACTATCTGGCCGTCGTAGAGGTTGATGATGCGGTCGGCGTAGGCGGCGTCATGCTGTGAGTGAGTCACCATGATTATGGTTGTGCCCTCCTTGTTGAGTTCGCTTAGCAGATTCATAACCTCCTTGCCGTTCTTGGAGTCGAGGTTACCGGTAGGCTCGTCGGCAAGGATGATCTTTGGGTTTGGTAATACTGCACGTGCTATGGCTACGCGTTGCTGCTGACCGCCTGAGAGCTGGTTGGGGAAGTGCTTGCGGCGATGTGAGATCGCCATTCGGTCCATAACAGCCTCGATGCGCTCTTTCCGCTCCTTGTTGGGAGTGTTCATATAGAGAAGAGGAAGCTCTATATTTTCATACACGTTGAGCTCATCGATAAGATTGAAGCTTTGGAATACGAAACCGATTGTTCCCTTGCGGATATCGGTGCGGTCGTTCTCTTTCAGTTTGCTGACATCCTTGCCGTTGAGTGTATAAGTACCTTCCGACGGATTGTCGAGCAATCCCAAGATATTCAGGAGTGTAGACTTGCCGCAGCCCGACGGACCCATGATCGCTACGAATTCACCTTCCTTAACTTCGAGATTCACCTCACGGAGAGCCCATGTCTCCACTTCCTCAGTGCGGAACACTTTCTTTACGTTTTCTAACTTGATCATATTATTTTGTTTAATTGTTTAATTGTTTATGTTAAGTCCTTAAGGTCTTTAATGTCCTTAAAGTCTTTAAAGACCTTATTTAGTCTATCTCTAATCGTTTGCGATTATTTTTGTGGGATGCACCTTCATCACACGGTTGATTTGCCAGCAAACGATCACGAAAATCATAATTATCACTATTATGCTTCCAAGGATTATTGGCACAATAGGGGAGATCGTGCTTGATGGAATTATCTCATTGATAGTATTTTCGACCCATCTATTGAATAATATGCATAATGGAACTGAAATCACGAGGGCTATCGCAGACAACGCAATGTAGAGTCTTATGAACATGCTGAATATATTCCGGCTCTTGGCTCCGTTGACTTTGCGAATTGCCACTTCTTTCCTTCGTGAGCGTGTGTCGAGAGATATTGTGCTGAAAATGCTCATGACACAGATGATGAGGCTGACTATTCCTAAAATCCAACCTGCTGTCCTTACACTCTCAGCCAATCCTATCATAGGATTCATGTGTTCGCGGAAATTAAACAGCATTTCATTAATAGCCTGTGGTTCCACTCTTTCTATTGTTTTCTGAAATTCTTGCGCCAACGCATTCTCTTTCCCCTCTTTAGGAATAATTATGTAGCCACGGTTATACTTTTCCCATCCGGGGTAGACGGCGATTAAAAATTCGCCTCCACTTCCATTGTATGGCAAGTTTTTGACAATTCCTCCTACAGGGAGTGTGATACCGCTATATTTTATAGTTAACGTCGAATGGTCGAGTATTCCATATTCAAGAAATTTATCATACGTTTTTTCTGAAAGAAT
>CAMWQY010000352.1 GCA_947176355.1 uncultured Porphyromonadaceae bacterium | reverse complement strand
ATTCTGATTATTCAGGGACATGGGATTGCAGGTGGAGTCTTAAGGAAGGTGGCGAAACCGTAGCGGATGGTAGTTTTGCAGGCGATACACTTGTTAAAGGCTTGAATGATATAGGTGATCTCTCTGTAATACTGCCCACTGTCGGGAAAGCCAGAAAACTTACCTTCTCTGTGAATGTCAATAATGATTCCATCTCCAATTCATGGAACATTTGGGTCTATCCCGAAGACGTGACTCCGGAATATGGCGACGTTTTGGTTACCAAGAGTCTTAAGGAGGCGAAGGCCGGACTTAAGGCCGGAAGGAAAGTGCTTTTTACCCCACCGTTGGATTCCATTGCAGGTACGCGTTCAAAATTTGTTCCTGTATTCTGGAGTCCGGTGCATTTCCCGAAGGAAGCTGGTGCAATGGGAGTGCTGTGCGATCCAAAGCACCCGGCATTAAGCCTGTTCCCCAACGACGGCCATACCGACTGGCAGTGGTGGTATCCTTTGAAAAGATCAGCCTATCTTGATCTTTCCGATATTCAAGGACTGACACCTATAATAGAAATGGTGGATAACTTTACTACCAACAGGAGGCTTGGTCTGATGTTTGAGGCAAGGGTGGGTGATGGTTTGTTGCTGTTCAGCTCCATCGACCTTCTGCAAGATAAGAATACGGATCCTGCATCGACTCAATTGCTGAGGAGCGTGCTTGAATACATGAAGTCAGACGGATTCTCACCTGCTGCCCATATCCCTGAGACAGCTCTCAATAGTTTGCTCAGACACCCTGATGGAAAGGATGAAAAATAATTGTTAGTCTGTTATGTTGTGGTGGCTTTTCCTGTAGTCACTGGGCGAGCAATTATTGAGATTTCTAAAGGCCGTGTTGAAACAGCTGATAGAGCTGAAGCCACAGTCCATGGCAATACTGGATATGGGATTATTTGTAAACAGAAGTTCCCTTTGGGCATGATTGATGCGCTCTATCATCACATGCCTCATAAGTGAATGTCCGAATGCTTTCTTAAAGATTGCGTTTGCATAGTCCGGGGTGACACCTGCCTCTTCTGCGATTTCTTTTGCTGTCAAGCATTCAGTGTAGTTGTGTGCTATATACAGCGTCATCTTTTCAACCTTGGTGGCAGTAGTAGAGATGGATAGCCGATTCGGTGATAATACGGTGTATTGGCCTTCAAATCTTAGCATACGGGCTCGAATTTCCAATATTGATGCCAAGTGATCTGTTTTTGATGAAAAGTCACGCTCCCATATTGAAAACATAAATTCCTCGTAAGTTCCTGAATATTCGGAGTCGTCAATAAGGATCTCACCTGCAAATATCTTGTTTACCATACTTTCTGATAATCTCCAATTAAGAAACATCGATAGTGGAATAGTGCAGACGAAGTAATAGTCATCGGTATCATGAGCTATTACCTTATGTGGAATCAATCCCCAGAAAACTGCTAATTTGCCCGATGGAATCGTGACAATCCGATCTCTGAAAAAATATGACACAGATCCGGATTTTATGAAGTTTAGTTCAATCTCGTTGTGCCGGTCTGTTCTTGCCATTATACGGGGTACCCATCTCTCACAGGTCATACCGTATGGTTTAAGCTCTTCTCTATTGATGTCGAATGATTTAAAATCCATGAAATCTCGGAATTCAGGTAGTCTTTATTGAAAAACAGGTTGTATTATCGGAATTTTTTGTGCAAATTTGCAAAAAATATTCTACACAACAAAATCTAAGCCAATGAATAGAGTGAAAAATATACTGATTACCTTGACATCTCTATGTCTAAGTCATCTTGTGTCCTATGGCTCTTCTACGACCTACGGCTATTCCGAAGGAAATGTTTCTCAGCCCGATGGTAATGTCCGCCTCATAGTGACTACTGATCTTGGGGGCAGCGATCCGGATGACATACAGTCGATGATACATCTTCTTGTATGTTCTGACAGGATAGACATCGAAGGTCTGATAAGTTCGGAAGCTTGGGTGGATGATCCGGACAAGACAGATAAGTTAAGGCAGACTGTCGAGCACTTCATTGAGGTATTACCTACGCTTCGCATTCATTCTTCAGGTTATCCGTCTGCCAAGTATCTACGGTCTATTGTTGCTCAAGGACAGGATAAACCTCATATGGATGGTGTCGGTGAAGGCAAGGACTCTCCCGGCTCGGATTTGATAGTCGATGCCATAAGGAGAGAAGACAGTCGCCCTCTTTGGGTTGCCGCATGGGGAGGTATGAATATTGTGGCACAGGCTTTGCATAAGCTGAAGTCCACTGAAGATGAAGAGGCTTTCAGGAAATACATGTCAAGACTAAGGATATATGATATATTGGGGCAGGATGACGCAGGTGCATATATAGCTAAAAATTATCCGGAGCTTGTTTATATAAGAAACAAGGAAGTTTACGGTTGGGCACCCAATGATCAATGGACGAAAGAAAATATTCAGAACATTCTTCCGCTTGGAGCGCATTATCCAAACCGCATATGGGCAACAGAAGGAGATTCTCCGTCGTTCCTTTATGTATATTCCAACGGACTCAATGATCCGGAACATCCTGAATATGGCGGCTGGGGTGGTCGGTTTTCCAAAGACAGGATAAGGAATATCAGAGGCATGGACTTTATCGAGAGAAGCGGAAAGAGCGAGGCAATTTTCGATGACTATTACATGATCGGCAGTGCTCCTGAGGGAAATCAGTCTATAAAGAGATGGGAACAGTCCATTCACAATGATTTTGCCGCAAGAATGAAATGGACTCAAGAAAAAAATTATGATAAAGCCAACCATCATCCGGTGGCTGCTTATAACGGAGATATGGGAAGGAAACCGGTTTATCTGTATGCTAATCCCGGAGACACAGTTATTCTGTCAGCTTCAGGGTCGTATGATCCGGATAATGATGATCTTGAGTACTTCTGGTCTTTATATGAAGAACCATCCGACTATGAAGGAAATGTTATATTGGACGATGCCGGAGGACGGGACTGTCAGATAATTGTGCCGGAGAGAGTAGG
>CAMWQY010000351.1 GCA_947176355.1 uncultured Porphyromonadaceae bacterium | reverse complement strand
AGACCTTCTACATCCTTCACTGCTTCAATGAGATCCTCACGTGTTCCCATCTCAACGAGCTTTAGTTCGTTGCCACTTGCATTGACAGTATTTGCAATAGCCTTTACAGCATCTTTTGCAAAGGGCTTTTCTGTGAAAACTAATACTTTCATAGTAATGAAATGAGAGTTATTAATGAAGTGATTCAAACTCGTGCATGCATTCGATGAGAGCATCTACAGATTCCATTGGCAAAGCGTTGTAGAGGGAGGCACGGAACCCACCGACGTCACGGTGACCCTTGATGCCCATCATTCCTTTTGAGGTGGCGAAGTCAATGAATTCTTTTTCGAGTTCAGCATATTCCGGCTTCATTACGAAGCAAACATTCATAATGGAACGAGATGCCTTATCCTGGACAGTAGCCACAAACATCTTGCTTGAATCGATAGCCTCATAGAGCTTCTTAGCCTTTGCGATATCCATCTTCTCGATTTCGCGGATTCCACCTAAGCTCTTATAGTATTTAAGAGTCTGAAGGGCAGCGAAGATAGGTAGTACCGGAGGAGTGTTGAACATAGAGCCCTTATCGACGTGAGTCTTATATTTGAGCATAGTTGGGATCACTCGACTCACTTTGTCGAGAGCTGCATCTTTAACTATACAGATAGTCACTCCTGAGGGAGCGAGATTCTTCTGGGCTCCGGCGTAGATGAGGTCGTATTTGCTTACGTCTACAGGACGAGAGAAAATATCAGAGCTCATGTCGCATATCATAGGAACGGAAACTTCAGGGTCTTTGCGGATTTCAGTTCCATAGATAGTATTATTTGATGTATAGTGGAAGTAGTCTACGTCTGAAGGCACTGTCCAACCTGTCGGTATCACTGTATATTTAGAATCTTTTCCGGATGCTACCACATCGACTTCGCCGAAAAGCTTAGCTTCCTTGATGGCTTTAGATGCCCAAACGCCCGTGTCAAGATAAGCAGCTTTGGTATTAAGGAAGTTCATAGGAGCCATCGCAAACTGAAGGCTTGCACCGCCTCCGAGGAAGAGCACACTATATCCTTCTGGCACTTCGAGGAGCTCTTTTACAAGAGCTACAGCTTCGTCAACGACTGCCTGGAATTGTTTGCTACGATGAGAGATCTCGAGGATAGAGAGACCCATGTCTGCGAAGTCAAGAATAGCGTCAGCAGTGTTCTTGATGGTGTACTGGCTCAATATTGATGGGCCGGCATAGAAATTGTGTTTCTTCATCTTTATTTGTTTTAGATGTATGTATGTTTACGAACTCAATGAAAGAACATAGTGTAGTTCTACGATGCAAATTTAATAAATTAATATCAAAATGCCAACTTTTAAGATGATTTTTATGCTATGACCATGCGTTTTAATTTATAATTGTCCGTTTCCCTCAGATAGTTTGCTGTTTAAGCTTTTCCACATACTCATCTATACGATGAAGTTCAGCCGGAATATCTATCTCTTGCGGGCAATGAGGGACACATTTTCGGCACCCTATGCAGTGGCTCGCTTGACGCAGTTTGGGAACGGACCTGTCATATCCTACAAGAAATGCTCGACGTGCTTCTGCATATTTAGGTGATTGCTTTGAAGCCGGAATATTGTCTTCATTGACACACTTGTTATAATGTAGAAGATTGGCAGGAATATCGATACCATACGGACACGGCATGCAATATTTACAATCGTTGCAAGGCACTGTAGGATATTGTTTCATTATATCAGCAGTCTCCTGAAGAAATACCAAGTCTTCCTCTGTAAGAGGATTGAGTGGACTGTATGTATGGATATTATCTTCAAGATGCTCCATATATGTCATACCACTTAATACAGTCAAAACGTCCGGGTGTGTACCTGCAAAACGGAATGCCCATGAAGCAACACTTTCTTCAGGATTTCGTTGCTTAAGTCTGTTGGCTATATGATCAGGCACTTTTGACAGGCGACCTCCAAGCAGAGGCTCCATGATCACTGCCGGTATTCCTCGCTTTGCAAGCTCTTGATAGAGATAATTGGCATTGGTGCTTAATGGTTCTTCATCCGGAGTATGTTTCCAGTCCATATAGTTTAGCTGAATCTGGACGAAATCCCATTTATACTCATCGTGCTTCGACAGAAGATAATCAAACACTTCGATATCTCCGTGATAAGAGAATCCAAGGTTTTTTATTCTTCCGGCTTCTCTCTCTTTCAAAAGGAAATCAAGCATTCCATTGTCAATATATCTTTGATTAAGAGTTTCCAATCCTCCGCCTCCTACTGCGTGGAGAAGCATGTAATCGATATAATCAGTTTGGAGTTCCTTCATCGAATTCTCATACATTTCGATGGAGGCTGCCTTTGATTGAGTAGTAGGGTTGAAGTTTGAGAGTTTTGTAGCAATGTAATAGCTCTCGCGAGGATGACGGCTCAATGCGATTCCGGTAGCTTTCTCAGATTTCCCTTGGCAATACACCGGAGATGTGTCGAAATAGTTGACTCCGTTTTCAATAGCTGTGTCAACAAGACGGTTTACCATTTCCTGATCTATTTCCTCATCTCCCTCGGCTCTTCCTTCGACAGGCTTTGTAGGCCATCTCATGCACCCATATCCCAGAATAGAAACCTTTTCTCCGGTTTTGGGGTTAGTGCGATAGGTCATTTCTCCTTCCTTCAAATCGAGAGAAGAAGTGACCGTATTTGAGGCATTTTTACATCCGGCTAAAGTAAGACTTGCAACGGAAGTGCCTATTCCGAGTCGCTTTAGGAAGTCGCGACGGCTTATGTTGTTATTCATAATTCTTAATTTGGTCAGATGATTCGGTGATTTTCATGTCCTTCTACGTATATAGCACTAAATGGTCGTGCCGGACAAAGATTTTCGCAAGCTCCGCAACCGATACATCTCTCAGTGTTGACAGCCGGTATCTTGTGTCCGTTTTTATATTCTACCATTGTTATGGCTCCGGTGGGGCAGTGGCGTGCACAGTTTCCACATTCGACGTCATCTGTGATAGGCACACAGTTTGCTTTTACCCATAC
>CAMWQY010000350.1 GCA_947176355.1 uncultured Porphyromonadaceae bacterium | reverse complement strand
AAATTCTATATGCTTTTCCTTACACTCGATGAGGGTGGATTCCTGCTCACCGCGGAGGATCCGGAGGGAGACTGGACCATGCACAAGCTCCCTGAAGGTTTCTATGACTGCGGTATAATGTTTGACGACGGGAAAACATACGTCGCTTACGGAATCGGAGATATACACATAGCTCAGGTAGATGAGAATTTCCATAAGATAAAAGATCAGGTAGTAGCAAAATGTTCCCTTGACACCGGAATGGAGGGATGCCGACTTTATCATATTGGAGATTATTATTATATTTATGCCACATATCCGGGATGGCCCGGCCGTCAGACTATACTTCGTTCCAAAGATCTATGGGGTGGATATGAAGAAAAAATGGTGCTTGCAGACAATACTGCCACCCATCAGGGCGCACTTGTGCAAACAGAAGCTGGAGAATGGTGGACCTTGCTCTTCCGCGACAATGGCACTCTTGGGCGCATGCCATTCCTGCTTCCGGTGAAATGGAAAGACGGATGGCCAATAATTGGTACGGACGGAAAAGCGGGAGACAAATATACAAAACCAGTCACATCTATTCAATATCCGGTGACTCCACTTCCCACCAATGATCCTTTCCGCAACTATGAGCTCGGCAAGCAATGGGGATGGAACCATAATCCGGACATGTCAAAGTGGTCGCTTACACAGCATCCCGGATTCATGCGTCTATATACAGCTTCGGTCACTACCAATCCTTATCAGGCTCGCAATACCCTCACCCAGAGAGTACTCGGATATCATAGTGATAAAAACTCCTCATACGGCACTGTCGCAATCGACATATCTCACATGGAAGACGGTGATATCTGTGGTTTTGGAGTATTTCAGGATCCTATGGCTTTTATCGGTGTTAAAAAGATGGGTGATAAACACCAATTGATTTACCGATCATCTTCACTGACCAATAAGGTTTCAACTTCAGAAAAAAACGGGGATGAAATCAAAGAAGACGTAATCTATCTTCGTGCGATACCAAGTCACACCTCCGGCAGATGCCGCTTCTACTACAGCTTGGACAATAAGGATTACAAGTCTTTCGGACCTGAATTCAAGATGGAATACGACCTTTCCGTGTTTACAGGAAATAAATTCGCAATCTTTAATTACGCCACTAAGGAACTCGGTGGATATATTGACGTTGACTGGTTTACAACTGAACCCACGTTTGACGAAAATGAATTTTTCGGTTCTGATTTCGATGGATATCCCGATGAAGTACTGACTGTAGATCATTTGGAACTAAATACAGATAAGGAAATCATGATGCTACCCGGCTCTTCAAGTTCTCTTGAGGTTACCGCTGTATATATAGATGGACATAAAGCTGATGTGACTTCCGCAGCTACTTATAAATCATCTGATGAAAATGTAGTGAAAGCAGTCAACGGCCGTCTGGCAGCCATAAAGGACGGAACTGCTACCGTCATTATTTCATACGCTGGAGACAAGGGAGAAGCGGCATCTGAGACTGTAAACTTCACGGTCACTTCTTTCCCACTCATCGAGGGAATGTTCAATCCTAATATTTGGGAAAAAGGGACATTTGATGAAGAAACCCATAGGGTTACAGTTGGCCAATATGGTTTTGCAGGATGGCAGTATCCCGGAGGAATAGATCTTTCAGACTACAAATATTGCGTAGCCAAAGTGTCAGACTGCAAAGAAGGTGGACTTTCATTTAGACTCTTTGACAAAGACAGTTATTGGTCAGATGCATCAGAAAACGGATTTAAGGATGGTTACTCAGTCGTAAGCCTTCCGGATCTCAAGTCTAATCAAGGACGCAAGATGGATTCATCCCATATCTACATAGTTGGTTTCTGGGGCTTTGGCAATCAGCCTTTCATACTTGACAAGGTATATCTTTCCAACTCCGATGATCCAACTTCAGTGGATGGTCCGGTAATCTATAATGGCAACATTCCGGTGGATGTATACTCCATAACCGGAACTATTGTTAGAAAAGGAGTGCCTTTATCGGAAGCAACTACAAGACTTCCAAAAGGAATCTATATAGTCAGAAATAAAAAAGTGGTTGTAAAGTAAAATCTCCTAATATTGATTTAAAACAAAAGCCAGAGGTATTCATTACTGCCTCTGGCTTTTGAATGCAATCGTATCAATTGAAAATCATAACAAATTCTCGCGTTCAGTGATTTCGGCATCGGTCATGGTATACCCGTCGAGACTTCCTTCCTTGGCTTGGATGCAGATATAGACAAGAGGTTCTTCAGATGTGCATTTGAGGTTGCGATCGCAGTTTGTGGCTACCCGGATTACTGATCCCTCTGCAACGTCAAATACATCGCCGTTTACCTGGAACTTGCCTGCTCCTGAAAGGATAATGTAATTTTCTTCATTCTCTTTGTGGCTGTGGAAGAATGGAACTGACTGACCGGAAGGAAGTGAACCGAAAGAAATCTCGCAGGAAGTCTCGCCTGCAGCATCCTTTACAAACTGCTTGCCCTCAAAGCCTTTAAGGCTTCCTACGGACACATGGGCGAACTTTTCGCCCGAATTCAGAATCTTTACTTCGCTCATATTTTCATTTTTATAAAAAGTTTATTAACTTTGCAGTGGAAACCCACTATCTTTTTGATAGTGCAAAGATAATACATGTTTTTCATCTGTGCAAGAAGTTACCAAATGGGAACACACTTACTTTCAAGTAACCAATATTGACAATGAACGCATTACCATTGCAAGAAAATCTAAAAAAATTCACACATATTGAGCACTGCCCTATCCGAAACATCATTTCGAGGTTTTCGGGTAAATGGACAATGCTCGTCCTGTGTATCCTCGCCGAGAATCCTACAACCAGATTCAATGCCATAGGGAAAGCCATTCCGGATATATCTCCAAAAGTATTATCTGATACATTGAAGAATCTTGAGTCTAACGGACTCATCACCCGGAAGATTTATGCCGAAATACCTCCACGAGTAGAGTACTCTCTTACTGCATTGGGTGAAAGCCTGATACCGCTAATCGGCAATGT
>CAMWQY010000349.1 GCA_947176355.1 uncultured Porphyromonadaceae bacterium | reverse complement strand
TTGCTGAAGTAGATCCACATGGAGATGGCCGGCATCACCATGGAGGCGTACCAGAGTTTCCAGTCTGCGTGGTATTCCCACCAGAGATAGAGGAGGCCTACTGTGAAGCCAAGTATTTCGAGGATTTTGTCGATTGGCATTGGGGTTAAGGAGGTTAAGAGTTTATGGGGCCGAGCCGAAGGCTCGTACACCTAAACAAACAGATTCATTGGAAGAAAATTATCATATTATGGAACACGGCGGTTAGGAAACCGCCTACCCATAAGAGATTTAGAAGGTAAGGGTGAGGGTTGCGAGGAGATTGGTGGTGGCTTGTGCAGCGAAGCCTGCGTAGCGGTAGATCACGGGTTTGCCGTCTTCCAGGTAGTAGCCGGCTCCGGCATAGCCGTTGTTGCAGTATTTCTCGTTGAAGATGTTGTAGACCGTCAGACCCACGCGGAGCTCCTTCATACCTGAGATTTTCTTGAATGTGTAGGCAAGGGAGAGGTCGGAGACAAAGTATGAGTCGAGCTTAGCCTCCTCGGAGCGAGCATTGTTCATGTATTGGCTTGACACATAACGGCTCATCAACGACGCTTCGAAATTCCTGACATTGAAGTTGAACGCATTGTGAAGGATAAAGTCAGGAGAGAAGGCTATCGGGGTGTCGCCACAATCGATGGCAATAGGATTAGCCCATTCATCCTCATAGATGTATTCAGTGAAATTCTTGATGCGGTTGCGCGAGAGTGTGGCATTGATCTGCCAGTCAAACCAGTCGACCGGTCTCAATGCGCCCTGAAGCTCTATGCCCATACGGTAAGATTTCGGGACATTTACACTGATGGCATTGCCTGTGTCAGAAAGCTCTCCGGTCACCACCAATTGGTCCTTATAATCCATATAATAAAGCCCTGCCCCCACGTTGAAGAGCGAAGTGCCATAAGAGTATCCTGCCTCATAGTCGAACATACGCTCTGCCACTGGATAATGATCGGGATCGCTATCGGTGAAATTGTCGCGGGTCGGTTCTTTATGGGCTACGCTCCATGAGGCATACGCGCGATGAGCACCGGCATTGTAGGAGACACCAAGTTTCGGATTGAAGAAATCCCATTTTCGCTTGAGATCCAGAATTCCCATTCCGTCAATGTTCCAGTCATAATTGTCACTGACTCCACGGATTGAATAGTCGATATGACGATATTGAAGGTCGGCATAAGCCGAGAAACCGGAACCAAACGAATAATCACCTCGAATGAAGATGTTTGAATCAAACTTGCGGCCTGTATTACTATAGTATTCCTGAAGGGGATCAATAGCTCCGATGAAGTTGCGTACCCATTTCACCTTTCCAAAATGATTGCCACGGTGCCAATTTGCGGCTCCTCCTCCGACGAGCGTCAAAGCATCCTTTTGATAGCGGACGTTGACCATACCTCCTCCAAAATCGTTGTCGTTGAACTTAAGACGTATGAGGTCTGATTTCTTTACGAGATTGCCATCTGCATCAAGGAAAGGCTTGAGACCATATTCGGCAAGCGTACGCTTCGTCTTATACTGGTCATAGTAGCCGTCACCCTTAGTATAATGGAGGGTTGCATTAAGAGTCACATACTGACCTATATATTGATTCATGAGCAATTGGAAATGATGCTGGGTGAAATTATCACACTGATCGGGATAGAATGCAGTGGAACCATCGGAGGCAGTATACTTTCCACAAGGGTTGTAGCGGCGACCATATTCTTCCATTTCCTCCTTGGAGGCATAGTCCCATGCCATATATGTGCGTTCCTTACCGCCGAAGGCAAGCAGGCGAATGGTTGTGTTATCTGCACGAT
Source organism: uncultured Porphyromonadaceae bacterium (assembly GCA_947176355.1). Classification (GTDB taxonomy): domain Bacteria; phylum Bacteroidota; class Bacteroidia; order Bacteroidales; family Muribaculaceae; genus Lepagella. The sequence goes on along the minus strand of CAMWQY010000349.1, from coordinate 1,221 downwards.
ATGCAAGCTGCCCCATATAGCTCCAAAGCTGAGAGAAAGCTCTGTCTATATAGCCGTCGGAACCTATATGGCTGAATCGGGCGTCTACACTCCAATGATCACCGAACAGACCTGAGGAAACCTTTATTGTCTCACGATTTGAGTTGAAGGAGCCGTAGGAAGCCGAGACCATCGCGGAGCGTTCGGTAGCCGGATAGTCGGTCAGCATATTGATGGATGCCCCGAAGGCTCCTGCCCCATTAGTGGAAGTGCCGGCACCACGCTGTATCTGGATGTCGTTGAGTGAGGAAGCGATGTCGGGCATATTGACCCAGTAGACATTGTGGCTCTCGCTGTCGTTGATGGGGACCCCGTTTGCCGTGATGTTGATACGTGAGCCATCCGTACCTCGCACACGGAGGCTGCTGTAGCCGATTCCGGCTCCGGCATCGCCTGTCGAGATAATGGATGGGGTCATTTCGAGAAGGGAGGGGATGTCACGTCCGTCGTTGCCTTTTGCAATTTCCTTGGCATTGACATTGGTGAAAGCTACCGGAGTCTTCACTCCTGCACGATTTGCCGTGACTTCGATTGCGTCAAGACGGGTTACAATACTATCGAGGCTCTCTACGAGCGACGTGGCTTCGGCATCATCCGCCGAAGCATGGAGTGTAGAGGCACAAATCAGGGCCACACTCCATGAAAAGGTCTTTTTCATGTCTTCAAATTTTTCTTACGCCGGAATTACCCGGGTCAAGTTCAGAGGGTTTGTTCTCAGCCTTACGGCACCCCTAAATTGAAATATGTCATCCCCTCGCTGTCTCACGCAGAGAGCGCAAAGGAGCAAAGAGCGCAAAGGAATTTTGTCCTTTGGCCTTGCGGATGCAAAATTAATAAAAAAATCCTTAAAAGGAAAAAATGTATTGGAAAAAAGATGCTTTCAAATTCAAGAATTAGGGTATTCAGTTTTATATTCTGATTTAAGCAGTTGAGATGTCAGCTCGGAGTGCTGAAATTGTGTCGAAACCTCAGGCTTCAGCCTGAGGAAAGCTGACAAAAGCTCAGTAGCCTCGGAGAGGCGCTTTATGATAAAGTCATGATTTCTGACACAAAGAACCGACCCACTTAATAATTATAGCATCAAAACATGCGTTTTAAAATGCGCTAATGGGTACAGCGAACTCTCAGAACTCAGCGAAGAGAACATAAGCTCATCACAAATAGAAGCGACGTATTCATTAC
>CAMWQY010000348.1 GCA_947176355.1 uncultured Porphyromonadaceae bacterium | reverse complement strand
CTTGCAAAAGTACAAAATAATTGGGTAATATGCAAATTGAAATTTAAATTTCGCAGATTGCGTATTAATAAGCAATCCGAGATGGAAGCCTAAACGGCATATTGCAGATTAAAATTTGAGGTCGTAGACTGCGCGTTTGATTGTTGTATAAGGAAGATCGAGTTCGTTGGTTTCAACGATGGGTTTCTTCATCCCTTCTTTCTTTACTTTTTGCTGAATGGCAAGAATGATCCCCTTTTCGTCTGCTTTCCGTAGCATTCCATGGAGCTTGCGGCCGTCGGTGGTGAGCACTTCAAGGTCTTGGCCAATGTATTTTTCGTATTGACGAGGCACTTTAAGAGGGGAAGTCAAGCCCGCTGTGCCCACTTCGAGTTCGTAGTCTTCTTTGTCGCGGTCGAATTGGGCTTCGATGGCGCGTGTCAAGTTGACGCATTCTTCGATATCCCCGGGCGTTAGGGAGTCGATTTCTACAGTGATTTCATTGTTGGGGGAGATTTTAAGGTCTGTAAGGAAATACTCTGTATCCTTGAGTTGGCCTTCTACGAATGCCTGCAGTTCATTTTTATCAATCATAATTCTTAGATTTTTTAAGTCGAGTATATATATACAACAAAAAAATGAGTAATTTTGCAGTCGTAAATAAGTTTAAACAATGTCAATATACTGATATGACCAATAATAGTAAGTCGATAGTGTTGGGTGGAGTCGCTGTTTTAAGTTGGGCTACTGTTGCCACTGCTTTTAAGATTGCATTGTCGCATCTTTCTGTGTTCTGTATGCTCCTGATAGCCACTGTCACATCGTTTGTGATATATACGGTGATGATGGCTGTGGAGAATAAGTGGGCTTCCCTTAGGGCATTGCCTAAGGATATTGTTGTGAAGACGTCGTTGCTTGGCATCTTGAATCCTGTGGTGTATTATCTTGTGCTTTTTCGAGCCTACGATTTGTTGCCGGCTCAGATGGCGCAGCCTCTCAACTATGCATGGCCGATATTTTTGCTCGTGCTGCTTGCCGCGTTCAATCACGAAAAGATTCCTCTCAAGAAGTATATCGGAATGTTGATCTCTGTGTCCGGTGTGGTTTGTATATCACTCGGTGGAGGAGGAGTTGAGGGGAATGTGTCTGTATCCGGTATCCTTTTGGCTCTTTTCAGTGCTGTCCTTTGGGCTACTTATTGGTTGCTTAACAATAGACTAAGCCGCATGGTAGATGCGACGGTGGCTTTATTTTTGGAGTTTTTTGCCGGAAGCGTCGTGCTTGGTGTGGTTGGATGCTTCGTAGGAGTTGAAATTGATTCTCTCGAAGGATTGCTGTCGGGAATATATATCGGACTTTTTGAGATGGGCATTCCCTTCTTGACTTTTGGTATGGCACTTAGGATTACGTCTAATCCGGCTCTTATCAATCAGATGTGTTATTTGTCGCCGTTTTTGTCGCTGTTTTTGATCGCAATCGTCCTTGGTGAGACTATAGCTTTGGCCACATGTGTAGGGTTGGTGCTGATTGTAGCCGGATTGATTTATAATCAATATTTCGCCAAAGATTGACTTTAGAATGTGATGCAATAAAGAGAGAATCCACTTGGAGCAATAAAAAAAGACGCACAATCCGTGCGTCTCGGTATATTTATCGGAATAGGATGAATGACTAATTAAGCTATTATTGCTTTTGCGAGGGCATCGAGTGCGGGACGATCAGATTCTTTGAAGGCTCCGCGTATCGTGACGGTGTCGGGTAGGAAAGTAATCCCTTTCATGCTTTCAAGCATTGTGCGCATGACTTTCCCCGCTGATGGAGCCCATGATCCATTTTCCACTATCGCCACTTCTCGATTGCAATAGCCCTTTGCGGCAAGTGTATGGAGGAATGTATACATCGGTGTGAAGAGACCCGCGTCATAGCTCGATGCACAGAATACGGCTTTTGGATAGCGGAATGCTTCTGCGACGGCGGCTGACATGTCATATTTTGTCAGGTCGGCAACGAATACGTTGGCTGCTCCTAATTGGCGCAGCTTTTCAGCGAGGTATTCTGCAGCTTCCAGCGTATTGCCATGGATTGATGCGCTTGCGATGAAGATTCCGTCGGTCTCAGCTTTGTAACTGCTCCAGGTGTCATAAAGACCCACATAATATGAAATGTTATCAGTGATGATCGGGCCATGGAGTGGGCAAATGGTCTGGATATCGAGGGAAGCGAGCTTCTTGAGTGTATTCTGCACCTGCGGACCATACTTCCCCACTATATTGAAATAGTATCTTCTGGCTTCGTCGGGCCAGTCGTTTGCAAGAGTATCAAGGGCGCCGAAGGTGCCGAAGGCGTCCGCGCTGAAGATCAGTTTGCGCTCAGGGCAATATGCCATCATCACTTCCGGCCAATGCACCATCGGCGCAAGTATAAACTGAAGCGTGATGCCACCGAGGTCGAGGGTGTCGCCTTCTTTTACGGTCACGATCTTGCAATCCTTTGGAATCGGATCGAAATATTGTGGGAGCATACGGGCAGCCGTGGCAGACATCACGAGAGTTGCTTCCGGATAAATTTCAACGAAGGTTGAGATTAGCGAGGAGTGGTCGGGTTCGAGATGCTCAATGATCAGATAGTCCGGGCGTTTTCCATCGAGGGCTTTGTTGAGGTTTGCCAGCCATTCGGTTCCGGTCTGGTCGTCGGTCGTGTCAAGCACGGCGATCTTGTCTGCCTTTATTAAATATGAGTTGTAGCTTACTCCGTTTGGAACTATATATTGGTTTTCAAACTTCTCTATCGCGTGGTCGTCTACACCAATGTATGTGATATTTGGTGCGACCTCAAAAATATTTCCGGTCATAGTTATAGTGCTTTTTTATTTTTATAACAAATTAAAATCTGTTTTGTCGCAAATTCACATTGCAACAATGCAGCGTAAGTCTCCGTGTGCTTCAAGGGCAAGCGAAGCAATGCCCCTTTGTGTCTGGTGTCGGTATTAAGAATGAAAAGCTCCGTGTGCCCTCTGTGTGAGAACTGACATGATATAATTCATTGAATACTTATCTCAAATGACACAGATATTAAT